>JAITIA010000207.1 GCA_031279695.1 Prevotellaceae bacterium
AATATCTTTTAATTCTTTAATTTTAAATTTATTGGACTTAATATCCTCTGTTTTAATATTTTGCAAAATTGCAAATTTTTTTCGACATACGCAAATTTTTTTTACGTTTTGTTGAAAAAATTTTTCAGTCAAGCATCTGTTTATTTTTATCTTACATAAAAAAGATAAACTTTTTACAATGCAAAGATAATACAAATTTCCGAGATAGAATGTTAAATTTTCATAAAAAATGTTAAAAATTCATTAATAAATTGATTTATATTTGTTTGTGATGAAATATTTTTTTCAAAAATCTTTCATCGAATGATACAACGACGCCCGAAAACCGGTTTTGATTTACGATTTTTGATTTTTGATTCAACTTTCGCAAGTAGTCCAACTTGCTGAAAAACAATAAAAAAAGCAGCATAATATTTTGCCAAGTCGCTAAAAATCAGTGCTTTTATAGCGTAAAATAAAAACAAAAATCGCAATTCAGAAATCAGAAAACAAAAATCAAAAATCCGCTTTTATCTGCTCGATATCTGCAAGTTCGATATATCTCACAAGGTTTTTGTATATTTTGTGAAAGCCAAATTTATCGGAGAGCATTTCGTTGATTGCGTCTTTTTTGCTCCAGTTTTGAAATACAAGGCGATACATTGCCACAATTAGTCCTGTGCGGTCGGAGCCGTGATGACAGTGTATGAGAATTGCGCCTTTGCGGTTGGCAATTATTTTCAGGGCTTTAACAATGGCGCGGTGGTCTGCGTCGTGGGCTTTCATGCGCACATGGCGGGCTTTGATTGATGTTTGCCACATTTTCGCCTCGTCCGAATGCCAGTAGCGGAGGTTGAGTATTTCTCTGATTCCGTATTTTTCGAGCGCAACAAAATGCTCTGCGTCCGGCTGTTCCGAGCGATACACGTCCTTATCTATTCGATACATGTTTTTCAAGCCGCAACTATCTATTTTGACAGCCGTTTGTCCCTGCAACAACAGAGGAAAAATCAGTAACAGAGCCGTTATCCTTATTTTATAACCCATAGTCAGTGATTAGTGATTAGTGATTAGTGCCTGCGGCGGAAGTGATTAATACAAAAAATAATCTAAAATCATAAATCTAAAATCGTAAATCTAAAATCAATTATTTGCTTCTATGAGCCAGCATTTGAGTTCGTATGTTTGGGCAAAGAGGGCGGCAATTTTGTCGAGAAAATCTTTTTTTGTAACATCGCGGTTGCTGAACGGTTTGAAGACGTAGAAATGTTTCAGTTTCAGATATTCGGCGGCGGGGCTGTCCTTGCTGAAACCGGCGGGAACACGCTGCAAAGCGCCTTCTTCGCGCGACATGGCGCCGAAATCCGGCTCTATACGACGCATGATTGCCTCAAACTGTTCAAAATCGCTGTCGATGGCGCTGCGAATTTTTTTCAGACTTGCCGAATCGGGCATGTAAACGCCCATCGACACAAAACATTCGTTGTTCTTTAAATGCAAATAATACGCCGGATAACTCCATATCGAGCGGTATCCGACGGGAACAATCACCGCTCCGAGATTGGTTTTGTACGGCTCTTTGTTTGACGAAAATCGCGTATCGCGATATATTCTGAACAGTGTTTTGTTTGCCGGAAGGTCGCCAATCGACGGGTCGAATGCGTTGATTTTTGCAATCAAATTGCCAACAAACTCAAGAACATTCTGTTTCACGTCTTCAAACCGCTGTTTATTTTGGGCAAACCATTCGCGGTTGTTGTTGATTTCCAGTTCGGAAAGGAAGGTAAATACTTTACTGTCTATTGTCATTTATTTAATTTTTTTTGAATTATAATCGCACCATTTGTTTACTCCGCAGACTTCGCATTTGGGTTTGCGGGCGAGGCATACATAGCGTCCGTGCAAAATGAGCCAGTGATGCGCCACCGACAGTTCATTTTCAGGGATTAAGCTCACTAATTGCCGTTCTGTTTCCGCAGGGTTTTTGGCGCCGGACGTCAGCCCCAGCCGCGCCGACACTCTGAAAACATGTGTATCGACCGCCATTGCCGGTTTGTTGAAGGCAACCGACAGGATTACGTTTGCCGTTTTGCGTCCCACTCCGGGCAATTGCTGCAAATCGGCAATATTGTCAGGCACTTTGCCCCCGAAATCGGCAATCAGCATTCGAACCATGCCCAAAAGATGTTTCGCTTTGTTGTTGGGATACGATACCGACTTGATTGTTTCGTATATGTCCTGTATTTCAGCCTTTGCCAGTGTTTTCGGGTCGGGGTAACGGGCAAAAAAATCCACGGTAACGAGGTTCACTCTTTTATCGGTACATTGAGCCGAAAGAATGACTGCCACAATTAGTTGATACGGATTTTGATAGTGCAGCTCGGTGGACGCCGTCGGCATGTTTTGCCGAAACCAGTTCAGGATACTGTCGTGTTTCTGTTTTCTGTTCATCAGTTTATTTCTTTTGACTGTGATGAATTGACAAAAAGCACGTCGCCCAGCCCGCGAAAATCGTCGAAAAAGGCAATGGCGTCGTGTTTGACGATTTCCTCTCTGAAGCCAATTATTGTGAGCCCCGCATGTTTTGAATGGTGTGTAACGGCTTGACTGACGGTTTGGTTCTGTTCAAGAGTAATGATTTCGATATTGGTAAACGTTATTGGCAGCCTGCCGGCGGCTATTTTTTCGGCAAGCCCTTTTTTTGTTTCTCCGCTATCGTCGCTTGGGCTGATAATGTATATTTTGATATGGCTTTTGTGCCAATCGGGATGAGCCAGCAGGATATATCCGAGCAGTATCATCAGGTTGGTATTTTTTTCGTCGGTTGCCCGTATCCACACGTGGATACCGTTGCGAAAGCGCGGCGAAATGTTTGAATTTCCAAAGATACATATATCAAATCCTCCGGCTTTAACCAAGTTGATATTGTCGAGAATACGGTGCAATTCGTCGGGCGTTTCCTTGTCGAACTCAAACACCACCATATTGTTGTCCATTCCCGAAATTGAAGGCGACTGAATGACCTGCGCAATTGCCGATGTGTATGAGGGCGAAATCATTGTGTCGATATACAGGGTGCTGCTGCGTTCCCGCAGGCTATCGACTAATTGTGAGTGAATTGTTTTTGATTCGAGGTATGTTTGCCTGCTAAAATATCCTTCGATATAATGGAAATATGTTCCAAATCCATGTTTATAACTTATCCACGACATCAGGTCGAGCACTTTTTCGCGCTCGAACGAGTTTGCCGAGATGCAGAGCGCCGCCGGACGCCATTCTTCGTCTAAGCCCGAACGCCGTTTCTGCATAAACACCTGCAAACGCCGGTTGAGCTGAAACAGCGAGCCTTCGAAGATATTGACCAGCCCTTTTTGCCCCTTGTTTGTTCGTTCAACAAGCAGGTAGAGCAGAATAATGGTGGCGTAGGCAAGGATGGTGTATAAGGGATTGATTTTGAACATCACCCAGACCGAAAGCAGGAAGCCGCCCAGCGAAAAATACCATTTCGACTTGAAGCGCGGACGGTAGGAGGGCGGCGAGCCAAAATGGTTGAGAAAGGAAATCAGGCACAGCGAGCCGTAGGTTATCAGAAAAAACATTGATATGATTTCGGCTACGGAATTGACGTTGCCCATGATAACAAACACAAAGGCAATGAGAAAGGTGAGCAGCGAGGCGTTGTACGGTTCGCGGGCAGTGCCTTTGCCGCGGGCAAAAAAGATATTGATTTTACGCAGCGGGAAACTGCCGTCGCGGGCAAGCGCCTGCAAGGTTCGCGGGGCAACCATTGCCGAACTCATTGCCGACGAAAAGGTGGACGCCGCCAACCCCGCCGGAATGAGCACCGCGCCCCAGATTGCAATTTTTGCCATAATCAGTTGGTTGGCGGTCAGGTCGCCGCTCGACGCCGACACCGACAATTTCCACACTACCAGCAGATAGACAATCAAGCCGGTAACCGTGCCCGCCATGGTTCCCAGCGGGATTGATTTGCCCGGATTGCGCAAATCGCCGCTCAGCCCCACGCCAGCCGTCATGCCGGTAAACGCGGGAAAACAGATTGCAAAAATGGCGAAGAAACTGTCGGTATTGGTCAGGGTGAAATTGCTGATTGCCGGTTGCCCTTCCGCCGGTTCAACCGTTGAACCAAGAAAAAAGAAGAGCAACGACAACCCCATGATGCTGATAATGATATACAGCGTCCGCAGGGTCGAGCCGGTGCCTTTTTTCAGAATAAGCCAGGCAAGAATAAACAGCGCCGCGAGGCTGATAATCTGACGCGGCAAGGCAAAGCCGAGTGTGCCGGCAAACCAGTCGAACAGAAATCCGAACGATTCGGTGAAGGCAATGATGTAAAAGGCGGTGCTGACGGCTTGCGACAGATAGAGTGTCAAGCCTATGGTTGAGCCGATTTTTAAGCCGAACGAGCGGGAAATGATAAAATATTCGCCCCCGCCTTCGACCCGCGTGTTGGTGGCTATTTCCGAAATGGCAAGCGCTGTGGGGATTGTAATCAAATGCCCTAAAAGAACGATAAGTACTGCGCCCCAGAAACCCAAAGTTCCTGTGGCATAGCCAAGCCGGAGAAAAAGAATGGCTCCAAGAATGGTTGAAATCGCTGTAAAATAGACCGGAATGGTACCCATTCCACTGCTTCTGCTGTTTGAATTTATATCCATTTTCCTATACAAAATTTGAGGTCAAAGGTGATACTTTTTTTTCGATATGCGAACAAATTTCTTTGCCGCCATCACAAAGAACGTGAATGTTAGTTGTTTATTCATGTTAAATTTTTTGTCAGCATCCTGTTTTTCCGGCTCTGTTTTCAGGTTTTTGATGCGATTTATGCGGATTTTGACAGATTTTTTTCAGTAACAGTGGTATCTGTCGGTCAGGTCCCTTAATGCTCTTAAATAAATTGATAGCAAAGGACAGACTAATGAGAATACCATGAAAACAAAAGCAGCGAAATTATGCATCACTTTTTTTTGCAATTTAACCGGCTCAATCACCGGTTATTCTATCCAACCTGTTACAGCGCATAACCATGGAATATCCACAGTTATCCATGCCTGGTTTTCAACGCTCCAGACCTTAAATCCCTTTGGATAGCCTAAGTTGGAGCCCGGATCACCATATTCAACTGCAAAATAGCCGCTTGTCGTTACTGCACCATAGCTTTTACAATACAGTTTGCCAATGACTTCGTTTTTATGCCTTATTACAACACCTTCTTTATCCTCCTTTAAGTCCGACGAGAAATGATTTCCATGATATTTTTCATTCATTACACGTAAAATTTTCAGGTTTTGGTCAACCATATAGTCGCCCTTCGAGCATGCAAATATCAGATCTTTATTTAGGTCGATAAAGAAACCGGCGTTTAATATTGATGGTGGAACAGAGTCGATAATTCCCAACAGTTCATTTGATTTTGTATTGATATTGACTTTTCTGATTTCCACATTTGAAGAACAATTTGCATAAACGAAATTAAAATTGTCAAGCCACAGAGTAGCTACTTTAGGTGAGAAGCTTGAGAATCTTAACAGTTTTGTTCCGAAACCACAATCATCTACAATCATTTCGCATACATTTGTAGAATCACATAACAAAATTGTGTGTGGTGATTTTGAGTTGTCAATCTCAATACCATGCTTGAGGTCAGGCGATAAAAGTCCTTTTATATTTCTGTAATTTTTGTCCGTAACCAATCCATAGTTTTTGGTTTTAAGGTCTAAAACCCAATAGCCCTTTTCGGTACGAAAAATTAGTGAATCACCACTCGAATCAACATAATAATCACTCTCTTCAATCACCAAACTCTTAGTGTCTATGTCAATAACGTTTCCCGTTCCGGAGATTACGTAACGATTATTATAGATAAAATTACGTCCATGTCCAAAACTGACATAGGAATCGGGAGAGTTTTCTTTCCTTATTGGCGCTCCTAAAATTGTGTCTTTTGAAATTAATTCTCCCTTCACGAAATTATACCTGACCAAATATGTATAAGAAGCTGTTTCAGTGCCCGCTTTATATTCTGCGACAATTAATGATCTGGCTGTATTATTTTGGGCAGTGCAATAGCTACAAGTCAAGATTAATATATATAGAATAAAGTGTCTCATATACTTGTTAATAAGTCATTTATACATACCATAAATGTTCAATTTGCCGAATTGAAAATCGCTTGACAAAATAAAACTTATAGCATTATTAAACTTCCGCACAAAACTTCCGGCATTTGCGCTTTGCCTGCAATAATTTCTTTTCCTGACGTCATTTTTCCAATCTTTATTTACGTTTAAATTTTTATTATTCAACGAATTATCTTTTATTTCATACGATAAATCGCGATACAAAATTACATAAAAATTGAGAAAATCCAAGCGCGTAAGATAAAAATCAAATGCAGTCCAACCCTCAAACCGTATTCAAATTTTTTTTGAAACCCATTGGTTGAAAAAACATTGAGGCGCTATTTTGTTGGAACAATTGTCGCTTAATCCGTGTGTATTTTCCGCCGCAGGCACTAATCACTAATCACTAATCACTAATCATTAATTTTTGTTTTTCAAAGGAAAGTTTTACCTTTGCAGGCTGTTAAATTTAGATAAATATAACGTAATGGAAAGAGAATTAAAAGTTAGCGCAATCAAAAACGGTACGGTTATCGACCGGATACCGTCGCAGGCGCTGTTTAAAGTGATAAATATTCTGGGTTTACACTCTTGCGAAAACCAGATAACTTTTGGCATGAACCTCGACAGTAAGGAACTTGGCGATAAAGCCATTATAAAGGTTACCGACAAGTCGTTTACCGTCGATGAAGTTAATCGCATTGCTCTGGTTGCGCCATTAGCAAAACTGAATGTGATACGCAATTACGAAGTGGTTGAAAAACGACCGGTAACGGCTCCCGATAAGGTCGAAAACATCCTGAAATGCATAAACCCCAAGTGCGTTACCAATCACGAAAATATCCCCACGCGATTTGTGAAAGTATCGTCGCAGCCGCTGGAAATGCAGTGCTGCTACTGCGAAAAACATATCGATCAGGAACATTTTGAAATAAAACAGTAAAATGGAAATATATCTATTATTCGGAGCGATTGCTCTTGTCAGTTACGCCGTCAGCGCAATGTTAAAACAGAAATTTGTCAAATATTCGCAATTAACGCTTGGATCGGGCTTGTCGGGCAAAGAAGTAGCCGAGCAAATGCTTGCCGACAATGGAATACGCAACGTTAGCGTCCGTTCGGTAAGTGGCTATTTGAGCGACCATTACAATCCTGCCAACAGAACGGTCAATCTCAGTCCCGAAGTATATAACGGACACAGCGTAGCCTCGGCAGCAGTTGCCGCCCACGAATGCGGTCATGCTCTGCAACATGCCGTAGCCTATCCATGGCTGAAGATGCGCTCGCAACTTGTGCCGGTTGTAAGCATTTCGTCGCGTTTCACCCAATGGATACTGCTTGCCGGCGTGATTACCGTCAGTTCCTTTCCCGCGCTGCTGATTTTTGGCATAGCCCTGTTTGCGCTCACCACGCTGTTCAGTTTCATCACCTTACCGGTCGAAATCAACGCCAGCCGCAGAGCAACGGTCTGGCTCGAAAAACGCGGCATCACCGACGCCCGCACCGCCCCTGCCGCCCGCGACGCCCTGAAATGGGCAGCAATGACCTACGTCGTTGCCGCGCTCAGCTCGCTTGCCACACTTGTTTATTATATAATGATATTCCTAAACTCGCGAAGACGAATCAATTGATGTCGAACATATTTTCAAATGACCGGATTGCCGCGCTGCGCCGCCTGATAGGTGAAAGCCGGAAGATAGTAACAGTGATTCACGTTAATCCCGACGGCGACGCCATTGGCTCGTCGATGGCGTGGCAAACTTTTCTCAAAGAGCAGGGACGGGCAATTACCACAATCGCGCCCAACCTGTTTCCCGATTTTCTGAAATGGATACCCAACAGCGAAACGGTGATGATTTACAGTATCGAACGGGAGAACTGCCAAAAAGCGCTGCAAGAGGCAGATTTGCTTTTCTGTCTCGATTTCAACAACCTGTCGCGTCTCGACGCAATGGGCGAATTTATTGCGACGCAGAACATGGCAAAAGTACTGATCGACCACCACACCGGCACGGTAGAACAGGATTTTGACCTCTGTTTTTCGCAAACGTCGGCAAGCAGTACCAGCGAAATAGTCTATCGCATAATCAGATCCATCAGCGGCAGTACGCGCCTGTCGTCGCCCATAGCGCAAGCCCTGTATGCCGGCGTGATGACCGATACCGGCGCTTTTGCCCACAGCACCAGCGCCGAACTTTTCCGTCTGGTTGCCGACCTGATGGACAGCGGTATAAACGTCCAGAAGATACACGCACAGGTATATAACAATTTTTCGGAAAACAGGATGCGCCTGATGGCATACTGCATCTATAACAAAATGGAAGTGTTGCCCGAACGTCAAACGGCAATCATACACCTTTCGCGGCGCGAACTCGAACGTTTCAAATTTGAACCGGGTGATACCGAAGGCTTTGTAAACATTCCGCTAAGCATAAAAGACGTCATCCTGTCGGTGTTTTTTGTCGAAAGCAGAGAGGGTTTTATCAAAATTTCGTTCCGGTCGATTGGCGATTTGTCGGTCGATAGCATGTCGCGCAAATATTTTAACGGCGGCGGGCACAAAAACGCGGCAGGCGGCAAACTCTTTGTGCCGATGTATAAAGCCATTACGTTCTTCAAATCGGTTTTACCGGAATTTATCGACAGAAAAATAAATAAAGTTCAATATCAAAAATAATCAGTCAAATTATGAAAAGAATATTTATTGCAGCATTCATTCTGCTGACATGCAGGCTTGCCGCTCAGGAAAACTACCTCTATCCGCAATTTATGAACGCGCAGGTCTATTACAAAAATGAAGCAATTTCGGCTTTTGTAAACTACAATCTGTTTACTTCGGAGATATTAATGATTGAAAAAGGCAAAAAACGCCGCCTGCCCGATGTGGACAGAATTGATTATGTTTCGATTGGTGCAGACCGGTTTATAGCCTTGTCGGATAATACTTTCGGGAAGATTGTGGCGGATGGCGGTCTGATTCTTGCCCTGCGATATTCGGGGAATGTGGTCAGGACAAACGAGACGGACAAGGGCTTGTCGAAATCGGCTGTAAACAAACTGCTTGAATCGGGTAAACCGCTGCCCGCCGGCGTTGAAATTGCCACCGACAGCGCATACTATTTTCTCAAACAGAGAACGGGTAATGCTCTGTTTTATCTTCCGGGAACAAATGTCGAAAAAGCAAGTTATGCGGGCGTTACCAAACTGTTTGCCAAGCATAAAGCCCGTATCGATGCATTTATCGAAAGCAAGAACATCGACTTCTCGTCTCCGGAAAGTTTGAAACGCCTCGCCGCATTCTGCGACGAACTGATGGAGGAATAATTCTGGCTTATCGTATCACCACCAAACCTGTTTGCCGTTTTCGTAAGTAAAAATCCGTTCCTCTCTGCCAATGGTATGATTGTGAAGCAGAAACAGCGCCTCAGTCGGGCAGTTGTCGAAAGTTATAACAATATTGTCGGCAATTTTTCGTCCCAGCGAATGCCACCGGTGATTGTTCCAGTAGCAAAGTTCATAATCGTTGCCCGGGGTAATGCCGTTTTCGTCGCATTTGGGGATATAGATAATTCTGTCGATTTCAACAGGTTCGCCAAAGTCAAGTCCCGCCCAGCAATCGGAAGGGTTGGGGGCTTCATAGACGGTTGCAGGATCTTTATCGAAAAGATTTTCTACTTTCTGTCGCTTTTCCGTTCCCGAAATTCCAATGGGTTTTCCTTTTTGAGTAACATTTTCTCCCTGAGTGAAAAGATACAGTTCCGCCATGAAACCTCTTCCTTCCGGCGCCGAATAATGCCTCCAGTATCGGTATTTTTTATTCAGACGAGGAAAAAACTCATCGGATTCGGTGCCGAACCTGTTTACTGTGTGTACAGTTACTGCATCGCTGAAATCGGGTTTGTTGGCTGCCTGAAACTTGCTGCCCAGCACATAATGCGAATAGAAGGTATTGAATCGCAGAGGCGGATGTTTGCGTGTAAGCCTCAGTGTCTGCTTTTTGTCTATGTTGGGTACAATCGGTTTTACTTCACCAAGCAGTGTCAGTATAAAAGGAGTGGCAACGGGTCTCATTCCTCCATTTTTCATCACCACAGGCAAATAGACAATATCTCTGCCCATTTTTGAAAAAACAGCCTGTCCATTATTTCCGATTTTGCCCCAATGGATGGGCGTCCAGTCCCTGTTATTGAAGACAGTAAGATACACGTATGCATTTTCGGTTTGTTCAACGGGAATATGCACTTCGCTTGTTCGTTGATACTCGTCGGTTACATCTTTTATGCATACATTGCGGAAGATGTTGGGAATAGATGTTTCCATATTGCCGAGTTCCAGCATTTCGAGATTAACTGCCCATGAACGCCGAAAAACTTTGGCTAAGGGCAGCCCGATAATGGTTGGGGCGCCAAAACCCAAAGTTTCGTCGAAAGGACGGTTCATTCCGGCATTGTCGAGTACAACTCCCCATGCATGACCGAGCCTTCTGTTGGGCCACTGCGGAGTGAAGTCGATTGCTGTTGGAATGCCTTTGGCTCGCATAATCGACACTGTTGCAATGCTATAATCTTCACAATCCTTTTTTTTCAGGGTGGCAAGCAGGCTGTTGATACGTCGGAGCGGCATTGCATTTTTTGCATCGACGGAGATTCTCGACTGCTGTCGCACATAGATTTGATTGACTTTGTCGCAAGCCCAGTATGCGGAGTTGGCAGAATGCATACATAACGAGAGATATTGCAGGTCGCCGTAAACAGGATCGGCAAGATATTCCCGCCAGTTATCAAGAGTTTGCAAATCAGCGACTTTATAGGGCAGCAAATATTCGCAAAATTCATCAAAATCGAGATGAGTAGCCCATTCACCGTTTTGCCAGTCGTCGAAAGCCCTGTCGATACCGGCAATCAGGTAACCGGCTTTGACGGTACGCAAGTCGCAAACCACCGCAGGTTTGGACGAAAATCGCAGGGCAAGTTCATCAAATGCATTCTGTATTTCCTCCTGACTGCGGTGGGCAAACAGGCGAGAAACAGAATCGGAAGCATCGTAATACTCTTCCATATAATTATCCGCATAAGAGAAATGTCCTGCCATATTTGATATCAGAAAAATGGCGGCGCGGTATTTCAGACTGTCGGCGGAATTTTGCCTGTAACAGTTCAATACTTTTTCTAATTCGGTACGGTTAGCGCCTGCCAGACACAACGATTCCTCCAAAAAATCATTTTTTGTTTTGTTCTGTTCTTTGCCCAAAACAAGCCACAAACCGGCAACAAAAAGACTTGTTGCCAAAATCGAATATAACACTTTATTTTTCATATAATTATTTTATTTCTTAGGCAAGCATTCGGTTGATTAATTATTTCTTTCGATACAGCTCAATTTCATAGTGTCCGCAAGGACAAGTATGCAAAAATATTTGTGTTCTTTGTGCCTTCGCGGGAGAAAAAAAATCCCGCGAAAGCACAAAGTTCACAAAGAATTGGTGGTTAGATTGCCACAATCTTCACAGGACCAATCAGCCCCGACTCCATCAGTTCGGATTGCGGACCGCGGCGGATTTTCAGGCGTCGTTCCGCTTCGGGTAATTGGCGGTCGCCGATAATCCGGTTTGCCCAGGTATTAACTGTTTCTACCTCAATATCGTTGTCGCCGTCCTTTACAAAATCCGTAATATCAACGCGCCAGGGGGCTGTCCATGCGCCGCCGGCATACGCGCCGTTGATTTTCACCTTCGCCATTACGCCAACTTTGCCGAGGTCGAGATAAATCCTTTCCTTTTTCACGCCGGCAGTTTGAACCTTGCATGAGGTTTTATATATCGCTGTTCCTGAGAAGTATTTTATCTGCGGATTATCGCTTTTCGACAAATCGGCAAGCGTCCGGAATACGACGGGCGCAGCAGGTCCGCGCTTTATTTCGTCCGACTCAAACTGTACATTCCAGGGCGTCGATACCTCGGCAAGCAGTCGCGGCTCGGGGAAATTGTCGGCAAGGGCGGAGGACTTTGGCGCACCTTTCGCGCGGAACACAACGAATGCGCTTTCGTATGCTTCTAATTGCAATGGCACGGTTGTTGTTGCCTCATCCTGAACAAATGCGGGCAACGTTCTGTGCGTTCCGCTCACGGCGTCCCACAGTTCGGGGCGTTTGCCCGTTACGCGGAAGCGTGGCGATACTTTGACCTGTTTATTGCTCTGATTGGTCAGGAAATATATCTCCGTATCGCCGTTTTTGCGATGAGTGTACAACACGGGCGCGTCCTTGTCCACCGTAAAATCGGGAGGCAGGTTTATCATTTTAAACACTTCTGCAAGAGTTGTATTAGTCAGGATTTTTCCCTGACCGTAAGCATGAGTTTTCTCCGGCTTGTTACCCCAGAGTTTGACGGCGAGCGCCTGTACGTTCTTATCTGCCTGCGGATAATTTTCCATACTGGGCGAGCGTTTAGGTGGATTTCCAATAACAATAGCGCCCTCGTTCACCAGACTTATCACTTTTTCAAGCACTTCGGGACGCATGGTCTCCTGCGGAGGCAGCACAAGAGCGCGATACTGCGTTCCGTGTGGCAGCCTCAGTTTGCCGTCCTGTACGGTAAGGTCGCGCAACAGCACTTCGGCATTGATAAAATCGTAATGATAGCCGGCTGGCAACGCGGGGTCGGTGATTCCGCACATTTTGGGCGCATCTTCACCTATATAATATGCCACGTCGGCAACGTCGAGACCCTGTTCGAGCAGGTATCCGCAGCGGCGAATGTATGTTGTAAACAGGTCGAGATGCGAAAACCACGTGTTTTTGCGGTTAAACTGAACATTGTACCATGCATCGATGCCGGGGTAATCGTTATTAAGATGTTGCTGGATATACACATGTAAAATATAGGCGGTGATACCTTCGGAAAACGCCCAGTCGCCAAGTTGTTTGATGCTTCCCGGATAGATGGAGTAATGCCCGCCTCCGCTGGTAAACGCCTCCGCCCATACTTTTGGTTTGCCGTAGATGTGGGCGCAGGAAGTGGCGCAGCGGTTTTCCGGCGAGCCGAGATGCCCGCCAATCCAGAATTCTCCGCCAACCTCGTCAGCCTGTCCGCCATATTGCAGAAACTCACCCGCAAAACCCCAAGTGCCATAATTTTCGAGCCACACGGTCATTCCGTCGCGATGCGATTTTTCGCGCATTGCGGCAACATATTCGTGTGCGATACGGTCGGATACCAGCCGGCGCACGTCCCAAAGGAAACGGTCTGACAGTTCGGGGCTGCCCACTGCGTAGCCGCTGTATGCCGGCAAAAACGGCGTCGGGTCGTAGCCGTAGCGCTGTTTGAATATCCCGATAAAATCGTCGGTAAAGTTCTGACCGCCCTTTTCATAGCTGTCGAGCACATTGACGCGCAGCGTTTTTCTGTCTTCGGGAGGGATGCGGCGCACCACTTCGCCAATAAACTGTTCGTGGTGAAAGTCCACATGTTTACGGTTAATTTTATCGACCTCCGGACCTGCCGCACCTGCCGGCGAGGGGGAGTTCTGTACGCCTGTGGGCAACATTCCGGTACGCAAAATCACCCATTCTCCTTCGGGGACGTCCCAGTTGAGCGTGCCGTCGGCGGCAAGGCTCGACGAGATGTCGCGCACTTCGGAGGGTTTTATCGACAGCGATGCGTCGGCTGTTTGCGCTTCCCACATAAAGGCGTCCCA
This sequence comes from Prevotellaceae bacterium, assembly GCA_031279695.1. GTDB lineage: Bacteria > Bacteroidota > Bacteroidia > Bacteroidales > UBA932 > JAIRLF01. The sequence goes on from JAITIA010000207.1 coordinate 13,817, forward strand.
TGGCGGAGCTTCGCTGTTAAACATCTTGGCAAGCGTCTTTTCCGAATATCGTTCCACAACGGGACGCTGAGCCAGAGCCAGTTCGAAGGTAGCGTCGCCGCCCGGTTTGCCAAATACCACGCGCCATGTTTTTGCCGATGCCTCGTCAAAATTCATCGTCAGAGGCGAATACGGCAAAAAGCCGCGAGCGAGCGTGTTATCGGTACGGTCGAGCACGCGAGCCAGTTTTTTGACTGTGCGGAAACCGGAGCCGTCGCCCGCCTGCAACTCAATACCGGCGCGGAATATCTTGTTGTTTATCAACAGCGTGAAGCTGCGTGCCGGACGGGCTTCGGGCAGTGTGAGTTCAACAAAGGCTTCTTTGTCGTCGAGAAACTGGTAGCGATTGTTGTCCACAATTTTAACATTTTTCGATGTGCTGATTTTAGCGCCTTTTATCTCGAAGAGATTTTGCATTGCACCGGCATTGACGGGAAAAGCCAGCACTTTTACATCCTGAAAATCTTCGGGTTTTGCCTGATAGGCCTCATCGCCCCACCACAATTCGCGCACCTTTGGTATCTGGCTTTCCGCGATATTGAGTTTCTGCGAGAATTTTGCCGGACCCGACACCCTTGCCTGTACCGCCGTCAGGTATCGCATCGACATTGAGGGCTTTATCCACGGACCGCCCGACTGACTCCATCCCGGACAGTTGAACATGCCAATCTCGATATTGAGTTCGCCGGCGGTTTTGAGCGTCGTGTGGATAAGTTTCCACCAGGCGTCGCCCATAAATTTCAGCTCTTCGCCACCGCCTGTCAGCCCGATATACGCCCGAGTGATACCGGCTTTTTTCATCGCGTGCAGGTCGGCAACCACGCCTTCTTCGGTAACGGTTTTGTCGATCCAGTACCAGTAACAGCCGACGCGCAAATCGTCGGAAGGATTCTTGAATCCGGTTTCCAGCGTGTCGTTTCCACCGCAGGAAAACGCTGCGCAAAAGGCAGCAAACATGATAATCAAACTAATATGTCTCATAAAAAGTATAAAAATAAATTAAATTCGGGCAGCAAAAGTAATACTTTTTTTTGATAATAAAGGTTTTTTTTTGATTTAGGCGAAATATTAAATTGAGATGCTATTGATTTATGCAGAAAACTCCGCCATGTCCAAAGTCCCGCAGGGACGACACATTAAATCAACGATTTTTACATTCCGTCCCTGACGGGACGGTTATCGCTGACGGGACGCCTGTTTTCTACCAACATTCCGTCCCTGACGGGGCGCGCCCCGTCTCTACGTGTGTTTGCGCTGGTTGTCTGAACTGTGATTTTCAGATGATTTTGCTGATTTTTGTGATTGTTTTGTGGCGGCGTGTTGATTGCGACAATGTAGGGGCAGGGCGCGCCCTGCCCCTACGCCGACGCATGTGTTTGCGCCGCTATTGTCTGAACTGTGATTTTCAGATGATTTTGCTGATTTTTGTGAATGTTTGCGGCGCACAAGGGCAACGCCCTTGCATCAATAGCACAGGGCAACGCCCTGTGAATATCCGCCCGTGCATACATCAAGCCCTGAAAGGGCGCAATCCGGCGTAGGGGCAGGGCGCGCCCTGCCCCTACTATTCTCTCACCAACGGCGTACATATCACAGGGCGTTGCCCTGTGCTGTTGATGTCGCCCTTTCAGGGCTATTGTCTGAACTGTGATTTCTGGGTGATTTGATTGATTTTTGTGAATGTTTGCGTCGCCGGTCATTGCGGCGTATTGTTTGCTACGATGTAGAGACGCACGGCGTGCGTCTCCGCGAAGGATATTGCCCGCCAGCGTTTTTTCGTTGTAGGGACGGGGCGCGCCCCGTCTCTACATGTGTCCCTTGTTCGGACGAGGCTGTGCCTCGTCCGGTTTATCTTGGCAGGCTGCGCCTGCCAACAAAGATGCAAATGCAGGCACAGCCTGCGCGGATAGCGGCGGACAAGGTAGAACCTTGTCCGAACAG
>JAITIA010000211.1 GCA_031279695.1 Prevotellaceae bacterium
TGTTGCCGAAGATTTTTTTCTATTTCGGCGATATTGTCGGGGATTGTATTTCCAATCAACCAGTTAATATCCAACCCGTTTTTTATTGCCACATTCATCAAAACAGGATTATCGCCGAACATCCGGCCTGTTTGTGCAAGGTCATCGGCAAAATCGAGCAGTACATCTTCGTGCATTTTTTTCAGTAAAACCATAATTTTAAACGCCTTGACAACAAAATAAATATTCATGGTATAAGATTTTTTCAGCGGAAAATCTTTAAAGAAAGTGTTATGAATTTCCAGAAATTTTTTCAGCACAAAAATTTGCAGCGAAACTTCACCGTACTTGTCTTTTGTTATTTTGACATGTTCGTTGATAACTCCGCTCGTATCCCTCATGTACATAAGCAAAACGCCCGGCGAAAAATAATAACTGGGTTCCACGGCTTTATCCGCTATTTTTTGAAGTTTTTTCAGCGTTTCCTGTCTTCTGCTTTCTTTGCTGTCGTCGGAAACCAGTTCAAAATAGAGTTGGTTTGCCAAATCCAAATCTTTTTTCAACAGCCTCAAAATCAATTTGTCTTTTTCGGACGAGGGCAAGCGTTCGATTGCTTCTTTAAATGCCTTATCGAAAGTCATATCATTTTTATTTTAAATTATCATACGTTTCCAGTGCCGGAATCAAACAACTTGCAATTCCTTTAATTCCGCAAACGGTAGTTGTCAGCAGGATAGATTCTTTCAACTCGTCGCGGGTAGCTCCTGCTTTCTTCGCCATCGGCACGTGGGATGTAACCGCCGTCGTTTCGCCCTGCGAGGCGCGAATGGCAATGTAAATCAGCTGTTTTACTTTCGGCTCTAATGCCGGCATTTGGGAGATGGATTGTATTAATCCGCCAAATGCTTTTGCCACTTCAGGAGCTTCTTCCTGAAAAATTTCCATAAGATTTTGCTGTTTTATTTCCATTATTTTAATTTTTTAAATGTTATATGCTTTTCTTTTAACGATTTTTAAAGGATTTGCACCCAACACCGCCTCCTTGTCGTTGCCAACATACAGTCCCGCATTGATTTGCCATTCCGGTTTGCACCGTCCATGCATCGTGCAGAGTCTGTTCATCATATTCGCATTTGTCGGATTTATTAATCTGAATAAAAAAGCGATACTGAACCCGGTTGACTTGCGTCCGCAGTGCGGACACATTGCACCTTACCTCGCTCATACGACGGCTGTCTCCGCTGATTATCTGATGTTTTGTTGTCATTTTACACTAAATTTACAAGGCGCAAAATTACAATTTTTTTTGAATATTGTATTACGGTTCTCTTCACATATCTGCTTATTAAAAAATTATTTGTACTTTTGCACCCGAAATATTAAGGTTTTTTTTGTATAAAATATATGATTACTGTTTTGTCTTTGCGCCTGTTATCGACTATCTGACGGGGCGATGAGGCGTAAAACAGAACATCTTAAAAAACAGACGAAAATGAACAGAAACAGACTTGTATTCGCCCTTGTGACACTGCTGACAGTTGCCTGCGGTGGCAAGCGCTACCTCTCGCCGGTGGATGTGGCAACTGACAGGATTAACAACATAGCCTACACTGCTTTGAGCGACGCCAAAGCCGTGTCGGTAACCGACCTCGTTGCCGAGAAAACCGTTGGCACAATTTCGCTGAACAGCAATCCGAATGGATTACTGCTCTCGCCCGATGCGGAAAGGCTGTTTGTCAGTTGCGGAAAGGCGGACGGACGGGTAGCGGTGATTTCGTTGTCCGACAGGAAGATAATTGCCGAAATCCCCACCGGACACACGCCGCAGGGAATGGCGCTGTCGGCTGACGGGCGCACGCTCTATGTTGCCAACCGTTTCAGTAATAATATTTCGGTGATTGAGCTTGCGCAGAGGCGGGTAACTGCCTCCATTGCAGCCGTTCGCGAGCCACGCGCCCTTTGCCTTGCCGGCAACGCGACACTGGCTGTTGCCAATTGTTTGCCTGCTCAGGCGGCAAACGAGGCGCTGGTGGCGGCGCAAATTACTCTGATAGATGTGCCTGCCAACAGGGTCAGGGACAATGTAATGCTGGAAAACGGAGCTCAGTCGGTGGCGGGAATATGCGCATCGCCCGACGGTCGCTTTGTTTATGCAACTCATCTGCTGTCGAAATACGATATTCCTGTAACGCAGCTCGATCGTGGCTGGGTGAATACCAACGCGCTGGGAATTATCGACCTTGCCGGCGACTCGCTTTATGCCACCGTGCTGCTCGACGAGGTGGACGGTGGCGCGGCTAATCCCGCCGGCTTGTGCTTCGACCTTCGCGGAAATCTCTGCATTGCCGCCGCCGGCACTCACGAACTCGTTGTGTTCGACGCCAAAGCGATGCACGAAAAACTCGAAGCCCTGTTTTCCGGTAAATTTATCGACCTGTATATAAAGAACAGAACAGATCTGAGCGCCTCGCTCTCGTTTGCCACCTCGTTCAAGACGCGGGTGGCATTGCAGGGCGTCTCGCCGCGTGCTGTTGCCTGCGCCTCAAACGGCATTGTAGCAAGCAGTTATTTCAGCCCTTTTATCGAAAAAATCAGTGATTTCAACAAACCGTCAACAGCAATAATGTTGGGCAAAGAGCCGTCGCCCGACGCTGTACGGCGCGGTGAACTGGCTTTCTGCGATGCGTCGATTTGCTATCAGGGCTGGCAAACCTGCGCCTCCTGCCATCCCGACGCCCGCGTCGATGGCTTGAACTGGGATCAGCAAAACGACGGCTTGGGTAATCCGAAAAACACGAAAAGCCTTTTGTTTTCGCACGTTACGCCGCCATGTATGATTACAGGTATCCGCCGAAACGCCGAACTGGCTGTGCGCAACGGCATTCTCCACACTCTGCAAACGGTGCAGCCGGAGCAATTAGCGGCAGATATCGATGAATATCTGAAACATCTCGCTCCCGACGAAAGTCCGTATCTGACAGAGTATCATCAAAAAGACCCGCAGGAGCGAGGCAAGGCGCTGTTTGCGTCCACCGGTTGCCTGAACTGTCATAACGGTCAGTATTTCACCGACAAGCATAGATACAACGTTGGTACAGGCACTGGCGACGAGGTCGATACTCCATTCGATACCCCAACTCTGCGCGAAATCTGGCGGACTGCCCCTTATCTCTATAACGGTCAGGCACGTTCGATTCGTGAAGTGCTTGTCGATTATAATAAAACCGACCGGCACGGCATCACTCAAAATCTCAGCGATGACGAATTACAGGCTCTGATATTATATATTCTGACGCTCTAAATCGGAAATATCGCCCGCCTTGAGCCTTTGATTTGCAACAAGTGGAAATTTTTCGGCTGGCAGAAATCGTCAATCAAAAATTCACAAAAACACATGAATCCAGTCGGCAACGGCGCCAACAAAGCGGCGCCATTTTGAACGTTTTTTCCACTGTGCGGGGGTCAGCAGAGTGGATTTAAGTTTATCGGTTTCAAATATTTGAATGATTTTTTCGGTGATTTTTCGGTCGAAAATAAAAGCATTGGTTTCATAGTCGAAGTAAAGACTTCGGCTGTCGAGATTTGCGCTTCCGACTGTACAGAACAGACTATCGACCGTCATTGTTTTCGAGTGGTGAAAACCGGTGTGATAGACGTAAATATCAGCGCCTTTCTTCATCAGTTTGCCGGCAACGTGAAAAACTCCGTCAGGGGTAAACTTGACGTCCGATTTTTCGGAAATCATAATTTCGACCCGCACTCCGCGCTTGATGGCTTTTTGCAGTTCTTTCCGTATCGAACGTGGCGGAATGAAGTAAGGATTAACTATTTGTATATTTTTTTGTGCCGAAGCAATTGCTTTTAAGTATGTTTGGCGCAGCAGTTTGGGCATTTTGTGCGGAACACGATCGACAACAGCAATGCGCGTTCCGCTGTCGATGCTGTTGTGAGTTGGGTAACAGGATATTCCGCCGATATTTTGTTTCGTTGTCCTGTTCCACATTGTCAGAAAAATCTCCTGAAAATAATCCACCGCGCTGCCTTCGACGCGGATATGCATGTCGCGCCATTCGCCAATTTTGGGCAAGCCTTTAATATAGTAATCAGCAATATTGATGCCTCCAATGTAGGCAGTTTCTCCGTCGATGACAACTATTTTTCGGTGGTCGCGGTGAAAAATATGGTTCAAAAACGGGAATTTTATGGGGTCGAACACTTGTATTTCTATGCCGCTTTCGCGGATTTTTTTCAGATGCTCTTTTTGTAAAGGTCTGTTGTTCGACATGTTGCCAAAGGCGTCGAAAAGCGCTCGTACTTTAACTCCTTGCGCCGCCTTTTCTGCCAACAGCATAAAAAGCGCTCGGGCGATGGAGTCGTTTCGGAAATTAAAATATTCAAGATGAACATGATGTTTAGCCTGTTTGATTGCCAAAAACAAATCGTCGAACTTTTCCTTGCCGCTTTTCAGCAATTTGATTGTGTTATTGGACGTTACAACCGTTTGCTGTTCGGCAAGAAAACCGGCAACAGCCGAATCGCTGCGTTCGGGCGGTTGAATTTGCTCCGCAGTTTGAGATTTTAGCGTAACTGCAATAAAAACAGCAAATAAAACCGCCAGACGTTTCATTTTACGATACCGATAAGGTTTCAAAATATTTGTTTCCGGTTGCACCGGATTTTTACATGTATCGCCTGCGTATCAGGGAAATAAACTGTTTTACGGCGTCGCTGTTTTTGTCCCACGAAAACGACGATTCGATATATGAGATTGCCGAGCCAAGCGAGCCGCTTTTGTCTAATTTATCGATTGTTTCGCAATATTTGTCAAAATCGCCGCCAAAAAGTTCTTTAACAAACCGGAATCGGTCGTTGATGCCAATTGCTTTCGGCAAACTTGAAATTGGCGTAGATATGTGGTTCATAACCACGTCGTTTGTTTCAAAATTTTCGTAGAGTACTTTTTTCGAGCCTATATAACTGTCGATTAACGTTTCCTGCGGTTTTTCCGCCGGCTTGCGAACAGGCGGAGCAGGCGCGGGAGCAGGCGGCACTGGCGCGGGAGCAGGCGGCACTGGCGCGGGTCTGGGAGGCGCAGGTGCGGGCTGAGGCGGAACAGGTGCAATCGGCTCACGGATAATCGGTTCGTCTCTCCAGTTCGTTTCCGGCTGGGTTGGCGGCGGGGCAACAATCTGCTGCTGCTGTTGTTGTTGCTGCAATGATTCGAGCAATTTTTTGGCAGCAATCATTTCATCTTCTCTTTTTTTCTTTTCCTCCTGCCAGTCTTTGAGTTCCTGTTCCAGACGTTTTCTTTCTTCGTCGAGATGATTTTTCAGCGCTTCAATTTCGTTTTTCGCTTTAATTGTTTCTTCCGTTTCCCACTCATACAGAGGCTTGTCCGAATTATCGATGCTTGCCGGCTGTTGCACAGCAGGTTTGTAGATAATTTCCGGTGCGGGCTCTACAATCAAATCTTCAACTATTTCAAATTCTGCTTCCTGCACAACAAGTTCTTCCTGCACAACAAGTTCTGTGGGCTGTTCAATTATTTCCGGCTGCGGCGCTTTATCCTGAATTTCAATTTCTTTTGGCGACGTCAATTCTTCCGTCTGCTTTTCAGCGATTTTGTCCCTGACGGGGTTTTCGACAGGGGTTTCCGTCTGTTTTGCAGCGATTTCGGGAATAATTGTTTTTTGTGACGTTTCAAATTCGTCTTCGGAAATAAATTTATCCTCTTCGGGAATTGTTTTTTCTACAACAGGCTGTTTTTCAGCCGGTTTTTCGACGGGTGCGTCGGCAACTGTTTCTCCGGAGTTTGAGCCGAGAAAATATATGTCCATTGTTGCCGTATTAAGCATTTCGATAATGCGCTTACGGGTTTTTTCCGGAAATTCGCCCAGATAAATTGAGTTTTCCAGTATTCCAATTGCACGTTCAAGCGTTTTTATTACAGTGTTAACAGTCTTATTATCTACCATATCACAGATATTTTATATTAATTTTCGGGAGGCAAAGGTAATAACTTTCGAGCAATATTTGATATTAAAATTTAATAAAAAATTAAAAAATCTGTTAATTTTTGTTTGCAAACTGCCAATAACAGGCTTTATATCAGATGATTTGTAAAATAAATTCTGAATATTTTTTTTGTTGCCTCGGTTACTTTAAAACGGTTGTCGGGACGCAAGCCCACCACCCAGATAATGTCGTTGTTGGAAACAACAACTTGCTGCCGGCGTTTTTCGGTTTGCGGAAGTTTCAGATTGATAAGGAAATCGCTCAATTTTTTTGTTCCGTTCATGCCTAACGGCACAAAGCGGTCGCCGTGTTCAACGTTCCGCACAACGAGAGGAAATTTAAGTTTTGCATGGTCGAATTCGCCAATAAAACTATTGTATTTGAGGCAAAAACTGCTGTCGCGAACCAGCGTTTCGCAGTTCAGGTCAAAATATTTGCAGGCGATGCCGGTATTTTCGTTCACAGTGAATGCCGACGGGGTTTCCGCCAATGGCGAAACGATGAGGTATTCCCTGTCGGTCAGCAATAAATGGCTTGGCGAAAAAAACTGTTTTCCCGAAACCGCGTCTTCAATGCTGTTGTGAATATTGACAAGCATGTCGCCCTTAAACCCGTATGGTTCAAGAATATAAAACAGTCTGATTTTAGGCGAATGCGCTTTGCGAAGGCTTGCAAGCGAAATATACAAATCGCCGTTTTTCCAAAAACTGTTAGCGTCCAGAAACTGAGCGATTTCGGTTTTCAGAAATTCGTTTGCTTCTGTCAGACGGGTCATGGTTTTTGCCGCCTGTTTGCGGAACGCGGGGCTGGTTTCGTCGAGCAGCGGCAGCGCCAAATGCCTGATTTTGTTGCGCAAATACTTGTGCGACGCATTTGACGAATCTTCTCTGAACAGCAGTTGATTTGCCGCCGCGTATGCTTCGATATCTTTTCTCGAAAAATCGATAAGCGGACGCACCAGAACGTCTGTCTGCGCCGAAATTCCTGTCAGTCCATTCAGCCCTGCTCCACGCAGAAGGTTGATAAAGAATGTTTCTATGCTGTCGTCGGCATTGTGGGCGAGGGCAATTTTGTCGAACCCGTTTGCCGCCCGTATCTGTTCAAACCAGCGATAACGTAATTCTCTGGCAGCAAGTTGTATCGACAGTCCGTTTGCGGCGGCATATTTTTCCGTATCGAAACGTATCGAAAAAAACGGCCGCCCGTTGCTGTCGGCAAAATTGCGTACAAACTGCTCGTCGTCATCCGATTCCGCGCCTCGCAGCCTGAAATTGCAATGGGCTATTGCACATTTGTATTCCGAGTTGGCAAACAGGTGCGCCATCACCATCGAATCGATACCGCCGCTGACTGCCAGAAGATATTTCTGGTGCAAATCGATATTTTTCAGTTCAGATAACATTGTATGTAACAGTCTTGTACGTGTGAATATGACAATAAAACCCGACAAGTGCAAAACTTGTCGGGTCGTAGAATTAAACTCTTAAAATAAAAACAGGGAGAGACGATGAAATCGCCACTACATATCACACATTTATTTTTTTTACTCCCTGTTTGCTGCATCGGTAGTGTCCGATTTTTCTTTTTCGCCCAGATATTCAGGCAACTGCATTCCCGCCATGTTGAACAGTTCGTTCAGCGGCGGCACCGATTTCATCAGGCCTGAGAGAAAGTTTGCCGTCGAAGTTTTTCCGTCCTGATTATTTCCGTCCCAGACGGTTATCTTGTCGATTTTTATATTTTTTATGGCTTCGACCTGAGTTTTGACTAATTCGGGCAATTTGTCGGAAATCATCATCAGCACAGCCTTTTGCGGGTCGTTGCCGGCGGCATTGACCAACTGTCCAAAACCGGCGGCCTGTTTGGTGAGTATTTCGTTGATACCGCGAGCCTGAGCGTCCATTTTGGCGAATATTGCATCGGCTTCGCCCTTTGCCTTGCGGCGCAGTTTTTCGGCTTCGGCTTCGGCGTCGATAATTGCTTTTTCCTTATCCACTTCTGCCTGCACGATAATGTCGGCTGTTTGCGAGGCTTTATCGCGTTGAGCGCGAACATCTTCGGCAATTTTTTCGGCGGCGTATGCTTCTTCGAGGGCTTTTGCCGACTGTACTTTTTCGGCGGCGGTTGCTTTGCGCAGGGCTTCGGCTTCGCGTTCGCGGCGTTCGGCGTCGGAGTTGGCGATTGTGATTTTTGCTTTATTTTCGCCTTCAACGGCAACGGCATTGGCGTCGGCGGTGCGCACGCGGGTATCGCGCACGGTTTCGGCAATGCGTATGTCCTTGTCTCTGTCGGCTTCAGCCTTGCCGATTTCTCCAAAACGGTTCTGTTCGGCAACGCTTTTCTTTGCTTCGTTGATGGCTTTTGCGGCGGCTTCCTTACCTAAGGCTTCGATATAGCCCGATTCGTCGCGAATATCGGTAACGTTCACGTTAATAAGCTTCAATCCGATTTTACGCAGTTCCATTTCCACGTTTTGACTCACATTGAGCAGGAATTTGTCGCGGTCGGAATTAATTTCTTCGATATCCATTGTTGCAATCACCAGACGCAGTTGCCCAAAGAGAATATCCTTTGCCAAATCCTGGATATTTTCGAGCGTCAAGCCCAGCAAACGTTCGGCGGCATTAATCATGTTTTCGGGCTCGGTGGAAATACCGACGGTAAACCGGCACGGCACATCGACCCGAATGTTCTGTTTACTAAGAGCATTGGTCAGATTGCACTCGATAGATATCGGCGTCAAATCCAGAAATGCATAACTCTGAAACACAGGCCAGATAAACGATGCTCCGCCATGAATACATTTTGCGGCGCTCACGCCTCCGGTGGCATTTTTCCCGGTTCGTCCGTAAACGACCAAAATTCTGTCGGACGGACATCTTTTGTATCTGGCAAAAATTGCAGACATGGCTACAAAAACAACCAGTACAAGTGCTAAAATATAAGAAATCTCTGTCATGTTTTTTTATCTTTTATTTATAATAATTACACAATCAATGAAATAAACAATTTTATCTGTGTTTATTTGGATACAAAAGTAATAAAAATTTTTGATTTACAATTTTTTTTGATTTTGAGGCTAAATCTTTTTTTGAGGTGCTATATTTATGCTGATGCATCCTGTCGTCGCACAAGCAAGTCCCGCAGGGACGACACTTTATTAATGATTAGTGATTAATGCCTGCGGCGGAATTG
>JAITIA010000045.1 GCA_031279695.1 Prevotellaceae bacterium
TCCCGGTTCGGATCGGAGTCTGCAACTCGACTCCGTGAAGCCGGATTCGCTAGTAATCGCGCATCAGCCACGGCGCGGTGAATACGTTCCCGGGCCTTGTACACACCGCCCGTCAAGCCATGGGAGCCGGGGGTACCTGAAGTATGCGAACGCAAGGAGCGTCCTAGGGTAAGACTGGTGACCGGGGCTAAGTCGTAACAAGGTAGCCGTACCGGAAGGTGCGGCTGGATTATATCTTTTATAGATTTTCTCAACCTACTGAATGTTTGATTAAATCCTTTCTTTCTTCTATGTTTTTTCAGTCCCGTAGCTCAGTTGGTTAGAGCACTACACTGATAATGTAGGGGTCAGCGGTTCAACTCCGCTCGGGACTACGGGATAAAATTAAAGTCAATTGAAAACCGACAGGCTTCAAACTCTGTCATTTCAATTATTGACTGATATTTAAAACCACGGGGGATTAGCTCAGCTGGCTAGAGCACCTGCCCTGCAAGCAGGGGGTCATCGGTTCGAACCCGATATCCTCCACCCATCATAATAAAATTTAAAATTGTTGAAATGCAGGCTGTAAAGGTCTGCATTTTTTTTATATGCCTGAAAAATGAAGCGTCTCCCATTTGGAATATCTGAATTTTTTATGTAATTTTGCAGCCGTATTAATGATGTCGAAATGAGATATTGTGTAGTTATAATACTTTGGTGCACAGCGATAATTGCTGTGGGACAAACCCGGTCGGACAGTGCTGCTGTTGAGCCGGTGAAACTGTTTCCGGCTGTGAAACCGAGCATTTCCATGCCTGTTCCCAATATGAAACCGGCTGCAATTTTGCCGGCAGTGTTGGGATATCGTTTGTTCGATTTGCAGGTTATGCAGCCCGCCGTGTCGCGTATCGATTTCGGTAAGCCTAAGTTAAACCTCTCGTTTGCCCCGTCGAAAAGTATTCTGGATTTGCTCAGGGACGAGCCGCTCACAGCCTTGCTCTATGGAGGTGCAATAGTTGCCGGAATGCTGAATAATCAGATAATTGGCGAAGATAAACTGATGCGTATCAAAATGGACAATATGATATATTCGCGTTCGGGAATACCGGAAAGCGCGCGCTCGGCAAACGGGCGGGTTACCGTTAAAAGTGAATAATTTAATAATTTAAATATGTTTTCAGGAATAGTGGAAGAGCCGGGAACGGTTAGCAAAATCGTAAAAGAACAGGGAAATATACATTTTTTCGTTGCCTGTTCGTTTACAAAAGAATTGAAAATCGACCAGAGCATTGCGCATAATGGCGTGTGCCTGACGGTGGTGGATATATTCGACAACGAATATTGCGTAACGGCAATTGCCGAAACTTTGAAAAAATCCAATCTCGGAACTTTGAAAATTGGCGACTGGGTGAACCTCGAACGCAGCATGACAATGAACAATCTGCTTGACGGTCATCTTGTTCAGGGACACGTGGATCAGACCGCCGTCTGTGCCAACGTCGAAGAGAGCGACGGCAGTTGGTACTATACTTTTGAATACGACCCTGCAAAGGGCAATATTACCGTCGAAAAAGGCTCGATTGCAGTCAATGGCGTCAGTCTGACGGTGGTAAATTCAAAAAGCGGCTCGTTCCAAAATGCCATAATACCATATACTTACGAGCATACCAATTTTTGCCGCCTGAGCAAGGGCAGCATTGTTAATCTCGAATTTGATATTATCGGAAAATATCTCACAACTCTTGCCGAAAAATATCTGGTAAAATAATTTTACATCGGGATATATTTCATTATGAGAAAAATAGTATTTGCAACAAACAATCGTCATAAAACGGAAGAAGTACAGTCGATTTTGAAAGGAAAATACGAAGCATTGACACTCCAAGATATTGGTTTCGACGGAGATATTCCCGAAACCGCGCCTACACTCGAAGGTAACGCTTTGCAAAAAGCCCGCTTTGTGTATGAACAATACCATGTTGCTTGTTTTGCCGACGATACCGGTCTGGAAGTCGATGCTTTGGGTGGCGCTCCGGGCGTGCATTCGGCAAGATATGCCGGCGACGATAAAAATTCGGAAAATAATATCGACAAATTGCTTAACGAACTTGGCGACAGCGACAACCGGCGGGCGCGTTTCCGCTGCGTAATTGCGTATATCGACGAAACGGGCGGCGAACATCTCTTTGAAGGTATTGTTGCCGGCGATATTCTCACCGAACGACAGGGCGACGGCGGCTTCGGCTACGATTCCGTTTTCCGACCCGACGGCTTCGACTGCTCGTTTGCACAAATGTCGCTGACCGACAAAAACAGAATAAGCCACAGAGGTTTAGCCGTGCAAAAATTTACCGAAACACTGCTCGGTAATTAACGTTTTGCTTTTTTATATCGATGATGACAATTGAACTGCTTGCGCCTGCAAAGAACAGAGAAACAGGAATTGCCGCTATCGACCATGGCGCTGACGCTGTTTACATTGCCGGCGAAAGGTTTGGTGCTCGCGAAGCCGCCGGAAACAGCATGAACGACGTCGAAAGCCTTTGTCGATATGCGCATCGATACGGGGCAAAAGTCTATCTGACGCTCAATACCATTCTGTTCGACAGTGAATTGGAACAGGCGCGAGCAACGGTTATCGACGCCTTTAACGCCGGTTGCGATGCGATTATAGTTCAGGACATGGCTCTGCTCGAAATGGATTTGCCGCCCGTCCCGCTCTTTGCATCAACGCAAACGGATAACTGTTCGCCGCAAAAAGTGAAGTTTCTGGAAGATGTGGGTTTCAGGCGCATTATTCTGGCTCGCGAACTGACAATCAAACAGATTGACGAAATCAGGCAGGCAAGTTCCGTCGAACTTGAAACCTTTGTACATGGCTCGCTTTGTGTTGCAAGCAGTGGAAAATGCTATATGAGCCAGATACTTGCCGGACGAAGCGCCAATCGCGGACGCTGTGCCCAATTGTGCCGCTTGCCTTACGATCTTTACAACGAAGAGGGCAGGAAAATTGCCGACAATCAGCATCTTCTGTCGCTGAAAGACTTGAATCTGTCATCCCGTATAGAAGACTTGATTGCGGCGGGCGTTAGCTCGTTTAAAATCGAAGGACGGCTGAAAGATATTTTGTATGTCAAAAATATAACAGCGTGGTACAGAAAGCGTATCGACGCCATTCTGGAACAGTCGAACGGACTGACGAAAGCCTCGCAAGGCAAAATTCATTTCTTTTTTGAACCCGACCCCGAAAAAACATTTTCGCGCGGAGCAACGGACTATTTTATTGAAACAAGGCGGCAGGGAATGTGCGCCGGCACTTCCAAATCAACAGGAAAATTCTGTGGAAAAGTGATTTCCTGTACGCAACGCCAGTTTTTTATGCACAGCGCTGAAACATTGGCAAATGGCGACGGAATATGTTTTTTCGACAAGAGTGGCAAACTTGTTGGCACAAAAGTTAATTCTGTTGAAAATGAACACATAACGCCACTGTCGATGGAAGGAATAAAGCCCGGAACGGCAATTTTTAGAAACGCCGACCGACTGTTCGACAAAAAACTTTCGGGCACAAGCGCCGTCCGCAAAATCGGAGTGCGGGCGCTGGTCGAAATCGACGAAAAAGAAGTGCGCATCTTTGCCGAAGATGAATCGGGTCTGAGAACGGAAATGCATTTTCCGCACTCAGCCGACAAGGCGCAAAACGCTGAAAAAATGCGGAAAACAATTATCGCACAGTTTCGCAAAACCGGCGATTCAATGTTCGACCTCGAACCGGAATGCAATGCCTGCAACCGGTTTTTCGCCGTATCGCAAATCAATGCGTGGCGACGAGAACTGCTTACTGCACTCGAAAACAAACGCATGGAATGCTACAAACGCAATGAGGCGAAAATAATTCCTTCCGAAATACCGTATATCGCCCAAACGCTCGATTATACGGCAAACATATCCAACTCGCTGGCAGCCCGCTTTTACCACCGTCACGGAGTGTGCAAAACCGAAAACGCGGTTGAAACAGGCGCTCAACCTCAATACCTGATGTTCAATAAATACTGTATCAAATTTGAACTCGGTCTCTGTCCGGTAAAGCAAAATGCCGGAGACACAGGCAATCTCTACCTGTCGGCGTCCGGGAAAAAACTGCAACTGCATTTCGACTGCAAAAACTGCGAAATGAAAATTGAAAATTGATTTACGATTTTTGATTGATGATTTGTTGCTCATCTAAGAAATTCAATTGCGAATTATCTGATTATCAACGCCATTTAGCACGCAGATGACACAGATTTTACGGATTTTCGCAGATTTTTTTGCCGCAATAAATCACCCAAATCACCTTAAAATCACAGTTCAGACAATATTTCTTCCGGCTATGACACGGTGGACAGTAACAAGATTGCCATGAACAGTATAAATAATGGTCATCTTTTTATAGATTATTGTTCTCACGCTGGCGACATATTGTCGTCGAAGGTTTCTGTTGAGACTGACGCCTATACTGCCGCCAATCCATGCAAGTTTAGCGATTTTCTCGTGGATGCCGCGCACATATTTTTCGGCAGCCTCACGTTGAAAACATTCATCAGCGATATAATGATACAGTCTGTTGATATCGGCTCTCACTTGTGGTGATATCCGAATTTTGTAACGGGGCAGCATCATCACATTTTATCTAAAACATCTCAAAATGCCAGGGTCCTGTCCTGTTCCATTCTTTGCGGTGAGCGTTTACCATTCGACGACCTTCTTCGCCGTAAAATTCCACAAACTTGCGATCAAGCTTGTCGAGTATTTCAACTATCGTTTTGCCAACGGG
>JAITIA010000062.1 GCA_031279695.1 Prevotellaceae bacterium
GTTGAGCCGGCGATAAACCGGATAAAGGGCGAATCTTTGGCGATAAAAAACCGTAGTTTTTTTGTTTTTTTAACAATTAAACAACCTGCGCCGGGCTATCTGCCGGACGAAAAGTTCTCGAAGGAGGCAAAAACAGTCGTTTATTCAAACGGCATGCTTTTTTGTTCTCTCCTTTGCGACGGGCAACATCCCGAAAGGGATGCAAACAGCAATTATGCTGTTTTGTTACGGATTCCCGTATATGCCAACTCCGACAGGACCTCGGCGTTTCAGAACGGGAAGGGTACGGAAGCTTGTCTCCCCGATGGGGAGCTGTTCGATTCCGGCTGTACCCCCGCCAAGTGCTGCACTAGCCCACTTAGCGGTTTTCAGGTAATTGAACAGGAAAATTAATTTTTTAGTATATAAAGAAAAATGAAACATTTAAGATTTATGACCCAAACCGGCAAGTATAATAGGGAGGCAGACGGAAAAAACTTGCCACGGAAACTTTTTAGTTTCGTGCTCATGGGAGTAATAATTCTTTGTGGAATTGTTGCTGTACAAAGTTGCAGTAATACAGAGGAATTATCCGATAATTCTGATGTAAATCAAACTGTAAACATAGAATATAATGACTGGGAAGGACAGTTAACCCAAGTAATGAATGCGCCACCGAGTATTTTGAAAAAGAGTGGTATCAAATTACTAAGTTACGAAATCGATAATTCGATTAATAAAAGTAACTATAAAGAATTTTTAAAAAAGAATGAAAATATGTATCCCATATATTCGGACGATTTTAAGACTCTTAGGGCTGTCTCAAAAAAAGAAACAATTCATTTTAAATCAGAATTTCAACAATTCACATTTGACGGGATGGATGAATATCTTGAATCCTTCAATTGGGAAAACGTAAAAATACTCAATTTAAAATGGGATAATAATGGTATTGAAACCCATACTGTCTGTGCAGTTTCAGATGAGGAGGGAATTATATATGATAATTTTATATCGAATGTTTTTTTGATTAAAGACCCAGTTATAACTACCGAGCTCGGCAGTACAACGGTTTCACCTCCGAGGTTAAAAACAATAACGGAAACGTTTTCAGGCGGTTGCTGGACTTGGACATTAGAAGAGGTGACAACGTGGTTATGGGGTTCGAATAGGGGCAAGATAACTATCACACATGTGGGATGTTATGCTAATTCAATATTTCTTTATCATTATTATAATACCTCTCACGGTTTTCAAATGGGATCATCTGCCGCTCAAGCAACTATAGTTGGTGATAGATCAATAGCCTACGGATGGGCGCTTGCTACGCCAAATGTAACAATTTCTATTACATTTCAGACTCCAAATTTTACATTATCATTTGGAGGTTCTGGAGGCACGAAAATAGGGGGCACAGGACAACATACTTTCCCTCCGTCAATATAATTATTTAATAATGATTGATATGTACAGCACAGCGTTACCATGTATTATATTTTTATTACTTCTCGTATTTGTTTTAGCAGTAATATATCAAAAAATAAAACAAAAAGAGAAGGTCCATTCAGTATGGTGGATATCCTTGATTTTTCTTGTGATAGTGCCAATTCTATATTGCATTATTATTGGGACTTCTACGATTTCATCTACTGTAATAGGCTGTTAGACTTCCCTGATGGCATTTCTCAAACTGTAAAAACAGAGAGAGAATAAACATCGTATTTTAACAAATTTAAATCCACAGGCTGGGAAATTCAAAGCCCAGCCTGTTTTTTTACTCTGAAAGATGAAAAAAGACATTTTACTTTTTAACCCAACTTTTGTTTTTTGCCTGCAACAAAGAAGAGGCTGTTCTAATTTTTTGCACAGCAATAGTCTATATTGCAGGGAATAACAATTTGCTGGACGATGCTTTGAATGCCCTTGTTCTGTCGGTTAATAATCATTTAAATCTGTAAAAATCTGTCTAATCCGTGTGCTTTAAAAAACGAAAGAATCCGTGAAAATCCGTAAAATCCGTGTCATCCGTGTGCTCTTGCTTTGCCTGCTCTGTTGCGCAACGCTGTTTGTAAGTTCGCAACAGTTTGTAAACAAGGAAATAACGCCAAAATGGTTTGCTCTGACATTTGTCTGCGGGTTTGCTGGCATTGCGGCGGCGTTTTGGAAAGTAAAACAGCCGCTGTATTTGCCCGCAAAACCTGTGTTTATGCTGTTTACGGTTTTCTGCGCAGCAGTATTTCTGCGTAGTTGTTTCAATTCGGGTTTCAAATGGCACTTGGCAATGCTAATACTCTGTTTACCTGTTCTTTATATTGTTTTACAACAAATAATTGCCCTTCCCGCCAAATATCTGTTTGGAACGCTTGCTACCTTTGCCGGCTTGCTTGCCTTGCAGGGTATATTGCAGTATTTCAATATATTATCAAAAACAAACAATTTCCCCATAACCGGCAATTTCGACAATCCCGCCGGCTATACCGCCGCGCTTGCGGGCATGTTGCCCTGCGTACTGTATTTTGCGTGCGGCTTTTCTAAAACGGTGAAATATACAGCATTAAGCCTTGTGGCTATGATTGTTATCACCCTTGCGCTGTCGGAGGCGCGGGCGGCAATTTTGGCTGGCGGCATGGTAATTCTCTGCTGGTTGTGCAGCAAATATTCAATAATAAAACTCAAACGCAGTATTAAAACTCTAATTATCAGTATATTTATTGTGAGTTTGGCAGGTTTCTACTTTATGAAAAAAGATTCCGCCGACGGCAGGATACTGATTTGGCAAAATACTCTGAATATGCTTGTGAACAAGCCTTTTACGGGACATGGAGAGGGAGCGTTCAATGCAAAATATATGCTTTGGCAGGCAGCCTGTTTCGATAGTCATCCCAACAGCCGCTATGCAGCGCTGTCCGACAATGTGTTGCATCCGTTCAACGAATATCTTCTGCTGGCGGCGGAACAGGGATTTGTCGGTTTACTCTGTCTTATATCACTGATAATCTTGATTATTCGTTTTTACAGGCCTAATCCCAACCCTGCAAAATTTACGGCTTTGATCGGGCTGGCAGCCCTTGCTCTGCTTTCGTGTTTTTCGTATCCGTTCAAATATCCAACTGCTTGGTTATTGGCGCTTTTCAACATCGCAATAATTTGTTGTTCCGTAAAAATATCCTCAAACATAAAAAACAGATTTTTTGTCGCTGTATTGTGCTTATGTTCTGTTACTCTGCTATTTACAGGCGCTGTGTTGATGCGGGCAGAAATGCGCTGGAACACCATTGCGCGGCAGTCGTTGTCGGGCAAAACCGCCGAAGTGTTGCCGGAGTATGGCAAACTGTATCAGTATCTTGGCACAAACGGGCTGTTTCTCTACAATCACGCCGCCGAACTGCACGAGGTGCGGAAATACGAAAAAAGTCTGGAAGTATTCAGCCGTTGCACGCTGTTTTACAACGATATGGACGT
>JAITIA010000235.1 GCA_031279695.1 Prevotellaceae bacterium
GTGGCTTCCTCCGGAATTTCGATTGCATTACTCGATAACAAGAAAATAGTAGAACTTACCAAAGATTCGAACAACGAGCGTTTTTCGGTTGCCGATATCTATTTGGGACGGGTGAGAAAAATCATGCCGGCGCTTAACGCCGCCTTTATCGACATAGGCCATGATAAAGACGCATTCATCCACTATTTAGATTTGGGCTATCATTTTCAGTCGTTTAATACTTTTATACTTCAAAACACTTCGGGGGGCAAAACTCTTGCATTTTTAAAAGCCAAGATGATGCCGCCGCTTGAGAAAGAAGGAAAAATAACAACGTTTCTGAAACAGGGGCAACCGATTATGGTACAAATAGTTAAAGAAGCAATATCGACAAAAGGACCGCGCCTGACTTCGGAAATTTCGATTGCAGGCCGTAACTTGGTGTTGATACCGTTTTCAGACAAAATTTCCATCTCGCAAAAAATCGTTTCAAACGAAGAAAAGAAACGATTAAGACGTTTAATCAAAAGTTTGCTTCCATCCAACTACGGAATTATCGTACGCACCGTGGCAGAAGGGAAGAGTGAAGAAATTTTGGCAGATGAGTTAAACTTGCTGATCAAACGGTGGGAAGATTGTTGCAATAAGTTGCGTGTGTTTAAAAAGCCGGAATTGCTGATACGCGAGATAAACCGCACATCGGCTATCCTGCGCGATATGCTCAACGGTTCGTTCGATAATATTTACGTCAATAATAAAGCCGTATTCGAGGATATCAAAGAATATGTGCACAATATTGAACCTCAAAAAGATCAGATTGTTAAATTTTATAGAGGCAAAGTTCCTATTTTCGATCAGTACGGAGTATCCAAACAAATCAAAGGATTGTTCGGACGGGTAGTTTCGTTACGCAATGGAGCGTACATGATAATTGAACATACCGAAGCTCTGCATGTTATCGACGTCAACAGCGGTATTCGAATGAAATCGGGTAATAGTCAGGAAGCTCATGCACTTGAAGTGAATATGCTTGCCGCCGAAGAAATAGCCCGCCAACTCAGATTGAGAGATATGGGCGGTATAATAGTGGTGGATTTCATAGACATGCGCGAGAGCGAAAGCAAACATGCTCTGTACCATAAAATGATTGAATTTATGGAAATCGACAGAGCAAAGCACAATATCCTTCCATTGAGCAAGTTCGGGCTTATGCAAATGACGCGACAGCGCGTTCGCCCCGAAACTCATCTCAGCACGAAGGAAACCTGTCCCACATGCCACGGTACGGGACACATAGGTTCAAGTCTGATTTTTGACACTCAGCTTAAAAATCAGATTGCTTATTTCGTTCGAGAAAAGAAGTGCAAGAGTTTGATTGTGACGGTACATCCATTTGTAGCCGCATTCTTAAAAAGAGGATTTCCTTCGTTACGCATGAAGTGGTCGTTTGAATACAGATGTTATATAAAAATCATCGCCGACTCTTCGCTTAACTACCTGGAATCAAAAATATACAATCGAAACGGAGTAAAACTCAGCTAATAAAAGCCGGTAAACACCGGCTTTTTTATTGCCCTGCAGTTAACCGGAATATTTATGGCATGACATTTTTATATGTCTGTATTTTAGAATATTACAATTAACATTAAATGTGAAACGTAAAGTTAGAATTTAATCTTGCAAAATATTAGTAAATTTGCATGAATTAAAACGATTGAAAATGGCATTAAAAATATCTTTTTTCAGAACGCCCAAACCCAAACAGTTCGCTTATAAACCACGCATTTGGAATCCTGAAAAAGAAGAACGGGAAAAACGCCTGATGGAAATTGAGGCAGAAATGGGAATACGAAATCAGAGTGATAAACCGTATCGCCCCAATATACGCGGACGTTTTCGCGAATTGTACGAAAACGACAAGAAAACGAAAAAAGCGGTTTACGGCGACAAGTTGAAATTGCTCATAATTCTGGGAACGATAGTGTTACTCTTTATTGCGATGTTCTACTTTGCACGAATGTTTCCCATGTTTTTCTCGCAACAAAGTGCTCCGGAAACAACGTCAATGAATTTTGTCGAAGACTCTGTTTCAGAGTTAGTGCGGTATATTACTATGACTTAAAGATGCAAGTCATTGAAAACAATTCAAATGCCGACAAATTATTAAAATTTGTCAGTATTTGAAAATTTGTGCATATTCGTATGCTAAATTCGTGTAGATTTGCAGTTTACTCCCGAATAATTTTAACTTCACCATTTATGCCGAGTTTTATTATCGACGATGGTTTTCCGGTCATTCTACCTTCGCAACTGCGAGGAACTGTAAAATCGACGCAATTGATAATTTCATCCGAAATTTCGTCTAATGAACGCGGAGCCGGCGCTCCAGAAATATTTGCCGATGTGGATATTAGCGGATACCTCAATGTTTTCAACAGTTTGATGCAAAATTCATGTTTCGGAATACGGATACCCGCACTGCCGTCGCTTGCCGCCACGCCCGGCGCCAAACCTGTTGCGCCCGAATAAATTATTGTCAATGGCTTGTTGGCAACTTCTATCAAACTCCAAGCTATTTCAGGAACTTCAACAACATATTGCGCAAGCATATTTTCGTCGGACACCAGTACTATCATTGATTGCTCTTCGCGTCGGCGTTTCAGTTCAAATAGTTTTTGCACTGCACTTGTATTGCAGGCGTCGCATCCCAATCCCCACACGGTATCAGTGGGATACAATATTATGCCGCCCTTTCTCAAAACCTCTACAGCTTGTTTGATAATATCAGTCATTTCTTTAGTCTTTAAAATAAATTGCCAATAATCACTCAATTCTCAGTCTATCTTCGTAGTATCAGCCGTTTTGTGACTGAAATGACGAAAACTTTTCAGAACCTCCTGCTTTATGTACTTCCAACGAAGTATGATTCCAATAATCGCAATAATCGCCATCACAGCGAAAACTTTGTAATTGACAGACCAATCCTTTACGGGTTTCATTTTGTATTTTAAATATTATAGAATCCAACAATTCAACGCATAACGTCATAAATTACACAAACGTTAGAGACGCATAAAAACGCGGCAAGTTAATTAAAAAAGTGCATGACGGCATTTTTTGTATCTTTGCGGCGATGTTCACGGTAAGGAAACGGCAGTTACAACCGCCGAAATCTCCACAGGCTGAAGCCTGAAATTATAAAACGAGGTGATTACTTTATCGGTGATTGACATCATTAAATAAAAGTTTTGCGTTTGTAAGGTATATAATCTTGT
>JAITIA010000076.1 GCA_031279695.1 Prevotellaceae bacterium
CTTGTCCACTCTATCTACGCAGGCTGTGCCTGCATTTGCACCTTTGTTGGCAGGCGCAGCCTGCCAAGATAAACCGGACGAGGCACAGCCTCGTCCGAACAACGGGACTGCACATTAAACCAACAAATTCACATTCCGTCCCTATCGGGACGGCGGTTATGAGGTTGGGTTTGTATTTTCTACCAACATTCCGTCCCTACGGGACGGCGGTTGCGTGTATCCGAGTTTTCGGACAGACAATAGTTACTTTTACGCCGATATTTTATTAAAAAAGATGCATGCATTTTATTGAAAAACAAAATATTACACAAATACGTGGCAATAGATTGATGAAAAATATGTGGCTATATATCTTATTATTTGTGCTTTATAAAAGTAAAATCCGTTAAATTATAAAAAAACGCCAAATTTTTTAAAAATAACTTTGAACTTTTCGTGGAAAATAAATTACCTGTCATTTCATGAAAATATCCCTTATCACCACCTGTTACAATCGTTCCCGCACTATCGGGCACACTATTGAAAGCGTTCTTGCTCAGAACTATCCGCACGTAGAATACATAGTGGTTGACGGCGCGTCCACCGACGGTTCTTTAAACATTATCAGCCGGTATGCGTCCCAAATCAATATGGTGATTTCCGAACCCGACAGCGGGATGTATGAGGCTATCAACAAAGGTATTCGCGCGGCAAGCGGCGACGTCGTCGGGTTGCTGCATTCCGACGATGAATTTTATTCTTTCGACACATTGTCGAAAATTGCCGACGCTTTTACTCAAAGCGAGGCAGAGATTGTTTACGGAAACGGAATTTATGTATCGTGCGACAATCCGAAAAAAATCGTTCGCAACTGGGTCAGCGGAAACTACCAACACAAAAACCTGCGACGCGGCTGGCTACCATTGCATCCTACCGTTTACGCAAAACGGGAAGTGTTCGAAATCTGTGGTTTATACAACGAATCCTACAAAATAGCCGCCGACAGCGACATGCTTGTGCGCATGTTCTACGAACAGCATTTCGATGTGCATTATCTGAACCAATACGTGGTTCGAATGCGCATGGGCGGCATGTCCACCGACGTTTCCACTCAAATGAGCAAATGGCGGGAAGACCTGCGCATGTACCGGTCGCACGGATTTAACCCCTATTTTGCACTGACAGGCAAAATCCTCTCCAAAATATCACAATTCATCTGAATTTTTCCGGTGATTGTTGCAAAAATTCATTTTCGCTGAAAACATCTTAATATAAGATTCATATCTCTCAAAAGCGTCTTCGCGTTTTATTATTTTTTTATGAATATCGTATTGAATACCTAATAAAACAAAATCAGGTATCATTAAATAGTGTCCGTCCGAAAACTCGGATACACGCAACCGCCGTCCCGTAGGGACGGAATGTTGGTAGAAAACGCAAGCCCAACCTCGCAACCACCGTCCCGTCAGAGATGGAATGTGGAATTTGTTGATTTAATGTGTCGTGTGCAGGGTAGGGGCGCGATTAATCGCGCCCCTACGCCACCGGTTAATAAAAACAAATTTCACCTTGTATAATCGACAAAAACATGTTGTTTTTATCGATTATAATCGACAAAAATACGCAGCGAATATCGTATTGCGCGCCCGACGGAAAAGAATAAGCTAAGCATTCCGTTTGGAATATTTGAATTTTTTTATGTAATTTTGCGGAATTAAAATTTTAGATATAGAGATATGAATTTATTAAATTTCAGTACAATATATCCGAACGAGGCGAGTTGCAAAGCCAAATGGAAAGAGATGCGGTACAAACAGAAAGCCAAATGTATTCGTTGCGAAAGTATGGAACATTGCAGGAAAGCCGACAAAGAATGTTACGAATTGTTATGGAAAAAGAGGTAATACAGCGCATTATTATTGAAAATCAATATGTAATAAAAAAAAGCGAATTGATTAAACGAAATTTTTGGAGCGAGCCGAACTTAAATTTTGTTTTTACCGGTTTGCGTCGAGCAGGCAAGTCGTACTGTATGTTGCAAATAGCCCAGCAATTACTGTCGGAGGGTCACGATGTTGAAGAATTTCTATACTTCAATTTTGAAGACGACCGTTTGGATACTGTCGTTTTGTCGGACCTTGACTTAATCAAGCGAACTTATGAAGAAATGTTCGACCACCAGCCCATTTTTTTTCTTGATGAAATTCAGATAGTTGAGCGCTGGGAAAAATTTGCACGCCGTTTGGCAGACAGCAAATTCCGCGTTTATATTACGGGCAGCAACGCAAAAATGCTGAGCGGCGACGTGGCAACTACCCTGGGCGGCAGGTATATGATATGCGAAGTATTTCCTTTTTCGTTTGACGAGTATCTTTTGGCACACGGCATTGATTTACAGGAAAAAAATGCACAATATAAATATCATGCCGAAATATCAAAACATTTTCAGCAATATTTCCGATTTGGCGGCTTGCCCGAACAGATTAATGTCCAGAATCGGCGGGCGTGGCTGAGCAGTTTATATCAGAAAATTTATTTGGGCGATATTGTGGCGCGTTATCAAGTTCGACAGGAAATTTCATTGCGCCTGCTGATAAAAAAACTTGCAGAAAGCGTAAAACAGCCTGCTTCATATAATCGTTTGGCAAATATCGTTTCTTCGGCAGGCAAAAAAATCACTTCCGACACAGTAATTGACTACATATCACATATTAAGGATTCGTATTTGATTTTTTCTGTCGAAAATTATGTGGCAAAAATGGCAGATAAAGAATCAAATAAAAAATATTATTTTACTGATAATGGAATACTTAACCTGTTTTTACTTGACGCCGACACTTCGTTGCTCGAAAATCAGGTGGCAATTTATTTGCACAAACTTTATGGCGAACAGGTTTATTATTTGAAAGGAAAAACAGAAATTGACTTTTATGTTCCGAAACATAAAAAAGCCATTCAAGTATCTTACAGTATGAAAGATATTGATACACGCAAACGTGAAATAAACGGCTTGACAGAACTTTCAAAAAGCAATTTTGAAATAAACAGTTATTTAATTATCACTAAAGACGAAGAAGAAATTATTTCGGAACAGGGCATTGAAATTCAGGTTATTCCTGTAATGAAATGGCTAATTCAAAATAATTAATTTTAATGAATACCGTATTGCGCACCTGATAAAAAATAAATTCAGGTATTATTATGTATAAAGTTCAACAGAGAATTGTGTGGAAACTTTTGTTTTCAATAAATTATCGATACAAAACCCTTATTTCCCAAAGATACCTAAGTAGCCCTGATACCCAACGTAAATCGCCCTTATTTTCTCAGAGAAAATAATAAGGGAATAAGGGCGTAGATACGCTATTAATAGCGTATCTACTAAGGGCGCCTTTGAAAATAAGGGTTATATGGATTTTCCACACAATTCCCGATTGAACCAAAATGGTTAAGGCTATAGTTTAAAATAATATTGTTTCAACAAATACTCCGTTAGGAGTTTCATATCAATAGAATATTAATATGTCCCCGCAATATGGAACTCCGTGCGGAGTTCCACCGCCTGTGATATTCGGATGTTTCTATTGATATGGATGCCCTGACGGGCAAAAAACAACACAATTGTAAACTACAGCCTCTGTCCATAAAGTCAAAACACATATATAGTGTTAACACAAGGCGCTTAGCAGAGGACTGCGGTTTTTGCATCTCGTAGAGATGCATCGCTCGGTAGAAACACATCACACACACGCATTTGCATCCCGCAGGGATGCATCCTTACAGGATGCAGGAAATTCTTTGGCAACCGTTTCTACCGAGCGATGCAATCCTACGGATTGCTCGATTGCTCAGCCTGTCATGTTACAATAATATTTTGACCGACTTTTCGGACGGACACTAATTACCTGCGACGCCAATTTGTAAATTAAATAATCGTAAATCAAAAATCGTAAATCAAAATGAATATATTGAAACGGCTGGCAAAGGACAGCATGATATACGGACTGAGCAGTATTTTAGCCCGTATGCTGAATTTTTTGCTGCTCCCGATATACACAAGAATACTGGGCGAAGGCGAGTTTGGCATGTTCAACGAAATATTTGCATACATTGCCGTTTTGCAGGTTTTTCTCGTGTTCGGAATGGAAACAGGCGTGTTCAAATTCGCTTCCGCAAAGGACTATGACTCGGAAAAGGTTTTTTCCACAGCCACAGGTTTTCTGAGCGTGGTTGCCCTTGTGTTTTTTGTTACCGTATTTGGTTTTGCGGGCAGCATCGCAAAAAAAATGGACTATTATCCGCTGGCTGTCGTTTACATGGCGGGCATATTGGCTGCCGACTGTTTCACTGCGATATTCTTTGCCCGTTTGCGCCACGAAGGTCGGACGCGCCGCTTTGCCCTGCTGCGCAGTCTGAAAATTCTTGCGGAAGTCCTGTTTAACCTTCTGTTTCTGTTTATTGTTCCCCAATATCTCAAATCGAATACCACCTCTGTGTTGCTCCATTTCTTCACGCCCGAAGTTTCGTACGTATATGTTATGGCGGCAATTTTTTGCAGCGGGCTTGTTTCGATTGTGCTTTTTTTGCCCGATATTGTCCGCACAAAATACAGGATTGAAATCCGCTATTTCAAATCGCTGTTTCTCTACTCCTTTCCATTGATGCTTGCGGGCTTGCAGGGCATTTTGAACGATTTTATCGACCGTCCGCTTTTCCGCTATCTTGCGCCCGAAACCCAACTTGCATGGAACGAGCAGTTAGGAATATTTTCGGCAAACGCCCGCCTTGCCGTCATCATGTCGCTTCTGGTACAGGTTTTTCGATATGCTGCCGAGCCGTATTTTTTTTCCGAATCGGCAAAAACCGACATCAAACCCGTCTATGCGCGGATGATGAAATATTTCACGCTGTTTTGCATACTTATCTTTCTGCTGGTAAACTGTTATGCCGACATATTGCAGTATCTGCTGGGCAAAAATTATCGCGCGGGAATGGATATTTTGCCCGTAATGCTTTTTGCCTACATGCTTTCGGGAATAAATCAAAACATTTCGATGTGGTATAAACTGGCGTCGAAAACCGGAATGGCGATGCTGGTAACATTTGCCGGACTTGCAACAACCATTCTCGTAAACCTGATTTTTATGCCGCAATTTGGCTATCATGTTGCCGCATGGGGGCATGTGGCAAGTTATACGGTGATGATTATTACCAGCTGGCAGCTTTCAAAACAGTATTATAAAATCCCGTATCAGTGGAAATCAATAATAACATACCTCGTCATCGGGCTGATAATATTTGCCGTCGGCAAACTGTTTAAAACCTCGTCGTCGACGCTGAATATGACAGTCAATACCGTTCTGATACTGATTTTTATCCTCGCAGTATGGCGAAAGGAACGACGAGTGATTAGTGATTAGTGATTAGTGATTAGTGATTAGTTTGACAACGGGCGGGTGTTTGCGGACGCCAAACCACCCCACCCTGCGGGACACCCCCTCCAAAGGAGGGGAATGTTTGACGGTAATCTCGGTTGAGCCTTTTGTGATGCCGAATTTTCCGTCTCCAAAGGAGGGGAATGTTTGACGGTAATGTATTTGCACGACACATAAAATCACAAAATCATTAAAATCACCCTAAAATCACAGTTCAGACATCCTCCGCCGCAGGCATTAATCATTAATCACTAATCACTAAAAAACTGCTCTTTCATATAGCAAAGCATATATTTATGAGTTTCTTCGTTGAAGTTAGAGTGTCGCAACATATCGGAGGCGTCGTAGATATCGTTGAGCGAGCCGTTGCGGTTTTTTATCAATATTTGGTTGTGGGCGGTGGAGTAGCCGGTGTTGCTCACCATGCGCGAGCATACAAAGTAGTCGCTTTCCTCGTCGGTAAGTTTGAGTTTGCGGCGGACGAGGCTTTTCTTGTCTTCCACCATCCACTGTTCGAAAGGCTCGGCGTTCAGTTCTGTGCGGGGGAGGCGGCGGTGCAGCAGCATACGGCAAAGCAGCGACAGCACGCGGTCGCGGTGCTGGGTCCACACGCTGGCGGCGCATTCCACATCGCTGTCGGTCAGCAGGGCAAAGTTGGCGAGAGCTTCGGGGTTAGCGGCAAATTCGTCGGCATTGAGGCGGTTGTTGAGAAAGAATGCCAGCGCAGGCGAGGCAAACAGTTCTTTGTCGCCGTTACCAACAAGGTAGCGCGCCCGTCGCAGAATCATGTTCATCACATGTTCGGCTGAAAGCACCGTTTTATGGAGATAAACTTGCCAATACATCAGCCTGCGCGAGATGAGAAAGTTCTCGACAGAATACAGTCCTTTGGCTTCGACCACCAGGCGGTCGTCGTCCACATCCAGCATATTGATAATGCGTTCGAGCCCCACCATGCCTTCCACCACGCCCGAAAAGAAACTGTCGCGACGAAGGTAATCGAGTCTGTCCATGTCCAACTGTCCGCTCACCAACTCGTTCAGGAACTGTTTGCGATGCCGTTTGGAAAAGATTTCGATAGCGGCGTCCAGCGCTCCGTTCATTTGGCGGTTCAGCTGTTCAATCAGCAACATCGACACGGTTTCGTGGTGGACGTCCACTATCGACAGTTCGAGGGTATGGCTAAACGGTCCATGTCCAAGGTCGTGGAGCAGGATAGCCGCCAGCGCTCCGTCGAACTCGTCTTTATCAATGGTATGCCCCTTGCTTTTGAGCACATCCAGAGCGCGTTCCATCAGGCTCGTTGCCCCAAGCGCGTGTTGGAGGCGGTTGTGGCAGGCGCCCGGATACACCAGATGCGTCAAGCCCAATTGTTTGATACTCCGCAGCCGCTGCACGCAAGGCTGTTCGAGCAGCGAATACACAAGCGGCGAGCGGACGGTGATAAACCCGTGTACCGGGTCGTTTACTATTTTTGTTTTTTTCATTCTATTTCTATTACGGTGTAGCACGGTAGATGTAGCAGATTTAACAGATGACCGCAGATTTGTATTTAGTGTTTGTCCGAAAACTCGAAAAAATGGTATATCTGCAAAGTCCCGCAGGGACGACACCCGGCTGTTGGGACAAGGTTCTACCTTGTCCACTCTATCTACGCAGGCTGTGCCTGCATTTGCATTTTTGTTGGCAGGCGCAGCCTCGTCCGAACAACGGGACTGCACATTAAATCAACAAATTCCACATTCCGTCCCTACGGGACGATGGTTGCGTGGTTGGTTTGTATTTTCTACCAACATTCCGTCCCTACGGGACGACGGTTGCGTGTATTCGACTTTTCGGACTGACACTATTTATTAATTTTTCTCAATAATTTTGAACTCGTAATTCGTAATCCGTAATCCGCAAATTCGTAATTCAAAAAGTCGCGGCAAAAGTAGATATTTATTTTCAATTTGATACCGCCATGCTCCAACTTTTTTCAATTTCGCTGAAATACAAGGGGTTTTTGATGAACTTTTTTGTCGGAGACATCTTTTTGGGCGTCTTTAGCACGGTAGATGACGCAGATTTGACGGATTTGCGCAGATTTTTTTGCCACCGCAAATACATTCGTTGGCGTAGGGGCAGGGCGCGCCCTGCCCCTACGGTGTTTGTCTGAACTGTGATTTTAGGGTGATTTGATTGATTTTTGTGAACCTCCCCATGCCCCCTCCAAAGGAAGGGAATGTTTGCAGGGGCGTTGTGCGTCGCAATGTAGGGGCGTTGCGCGTAGGGGCGTTCTGAATAACGTTTTTCGTTATCTCTGTGTAACAGTTAATTACATTAACAAAGGATTGCGCGCAACGCCCCTACGTCGACGAATGTGTTTGTCGCCGCAGGCACTGCCCACTGCCCAATCTTTTTTTTTGAGGCTAAATCGTCAATCTAAAATCAAAAATCGTCAATAAATCCGTTCTTTTCTTTTCATTTTTACAAGAAGCAGCCCGATATTTGTTCTTCTGATACTGTTATCGTCAGGGACGGCGAAGAATGCCTTTTCCATGCAAGCTATTGCGTCTTCGGACTTTCCGAGTTTATAGAGCAAACAAGCCCGTGTTTCGTATATATCGTGTTTATTGCCAGCCGCCATCTGTTCGGCAATTGCTGTCCATTTCAGAGCTTCGTTCAGTATGTTCTTGTGGCTCATTGTTTCAAGAATATATTGAGCCGAATTTCTTAAATGCATCGCGTATGGAACATGCGACAGTGAAAGCAAAGGTTTATTCTCGTCGTTCTCTCTGTTTTGCAGCAGAATATCAACAAAAACGCGCGACTGTTCCAGCAGTTTTACAGGTTGCGAAGTTGCATAATAATATCGAGTAGTATATTCATTATATACAATATCGGGGTCGTCGGCAAAAAGTTGTATTTTTGTGTCGATTATTTTTTGCAAAGCAATTTCATCCCTGTTGGCGCATATATTTTCGAGATTGTAGTCCAGCGATTTATTGATAAAAAACTGGAAATTCATATCGTTCAATGTCAAAATCGATTCAACATTTTCCCGATTTTGCTGTACAAAACTGAAAAATTCGCCGGGTATATTTATATTATTTTTTTCGATAAACAGCGTCAGAGTTTTTCTGTTCAGCAAATCCTGTTTGGAGGCAAGTTGCACATAATCATCAATCATACGGCTGTTATCCAGCCCAAAAGCCGTCCGCCTGTCGATATATTCATAAAGATGCAAACTGTTCATGCTGTTGTTGTAATAATCCAGATCCATTTGCGCAAGAGGTTTAGTTTCCGTATTGATTGTCACAGCCATTGCCGCATAATCTTCTATGTCGTTGCGACAGGTAATTTTTTTGACCGGCAAAAGCAACTGTCCGCCCGAATTTAATATTACAATACTGGGAAACGTTCTGATATTGTACTTTTTGACAATCGAAGTCTCGTTGTGATTTGAGGCATAAACCGACATTTCGATAAAATGCGATGCAAGACAGGCAGAATCCAGCGGATTGTTTATATCCGGCGTTTCAAACACCTTTATCGCGATGTATTTGCCCGTATTTTTTGCCAAATTGAGCACATTTGCAAGTTCTGCCCTGCCTGTATTTATGGATAAAATCAATCCCACAAATAAAATTATCTTCCTGAATTTCATTTCTTTATATCTTTATATGATAATCAAATTTTCATCGATTATCAATCAAAATTTCGGGGACAAAATTATGGCATAAATAGATACATTGTATTATAATATTTATTAAAAAACAGTTGTCAGGCTTATTTTGTGTTAAGAGCGCTGTAATACCCTGATATTCAAGGGTGATTTTTGATTTGCGATTTACGATTTATGGCTAAATAGAGTTTGTCCATAAAGTCGGTCAAAATATTATTGTAACATGAAAGGCTGAGCAATCGAGCAATCAGCAGGATTGCATCGCTCGGTAGAAACGGTTACCAAAGAATTTCCTGCATCCTGTAAGGATGCATCCCTGCGGGATGCAAATGCGTGTGTATGATGTGTTTCTACCGAGCGATGCATCTCTACGAGATGCAAAAAACCGCAGCCGCCATGCTAACAGTGCAGCCCTCTGCAAAACGCTTTTTATACATATTATATAGTGTTCGTCCGAAAACTCGGATACACGCAACCACCGTCCCGCAGGGACGGAATGTGGAATTTGTTGATTTAATGTGCAGTCCCTGAGGGACTTTGGGACATAGCAGAGTTTTCTGCATAAATCAATAGCACCTCAAAAAAAGATTCAACCTTTGTTTCTCCCGTTTGGTAAATACAATACTATTTTCTACTTTTGCAGTTCGTTTTGAATTAGTAAAAATTAGTGAAATGACAGATATTAAGAAAGAAACAGGAACTCTTAAAGTCAAAAGAGGGCTTGCAGAGATGTTAAAAGGCGGGGTCATCATGGATGTTGTTACCCCCGAGCAGGCTAAAATTGCAGAAGAATCGGGTGCGGTTGCCGTTATGGCGCTCGAACGTGTGCCGTCGGATATTCGCGCTCAGGGCGGCGTTGCCCGCATGTCGGACCCGGAAATGATTTCCGGCATCCAAAACGCTGTAAGCATTCCGGTTATGGCGAAGGCTCGGATAGGGCACATCGTCGAAGCCCGTGTTCTGGAATCTTTAAATATTGATTTTATCGACGAAAGCGAAGTGCTGACGCCCGCCGACGAAGTGTATCATATCCTGAAAAACGATTTCAAAGTCCCTTTTGTGTGCGGAGCGAGAAACCTCGGCGAAGCCTTGCGTCGCATTGGCGAAGGCGCCGCCATGATTCGCACCAAAGGCGAAGCCGGAACAGGCGATGTGGTTGAAGCAGTGCGACATATTCGTCAGGTCAGTGAAGACATTCAACGTGTTGTGAGCGCCTCGGCAAT
Source organism: Prevotellaceae bacterium (assembly GCA_031279695.1). Lineage (GTDB taxonomy): Bacteria > Bacteroidota > Bacteroidia > Bacteroidales > UBA932 > JAIRLF01. The sequence continues at coordinate 10,305 of JAITIA010000076.1, forward strand.
GGAACTGATGACCATTGCAAAGGAATTTGGAGCGCCATACGAACTGATATTACAAGTGAAAAAACTGAAACGCCTGCCTGTTGTAAACTTTGCCGCCGGAGGCATCGCCACTCCCGCCGATGCCGCTCTTATGATGGTACTTGGCTGCGACGGCGTGTTTGTAGGCTCGGGAATATTCAAGTCCGACAATCCCGCAAAACGGGCAAAAGCAATTGTTGAAGCCGTTGCTCACTATCAAGATTCCGCCCTGATTGCCGAAGTGTCGAAGGGTCTGGGCGAAGCCATGCGCGGACAGAGCGTAGCCCAACTCGACGACAAGAACAAATTGGCGGGCAGAGGCTGGTGATAGATGTAACTGAATGAAAATAGGAATATTAGCCCTGCAAGGGGCGGTAAGAGAACATCGTAGCGTTTTGCGGAAACTTGGCGCAGTAACGGTTGACGTCCTGTATCCCGACGATTTGAACGGACTCGACGGACTGATTCTCCCCGGCGGAGAAAGTACTACTGTGGGTAAACTGCTGATACGCTACGGTTTACTCGAACCAATTATTCAGGCAGGACGCTCGGGATTACCTGTATTCGGAACATGTACGGGGCTGATTTTGATGGCAAAAAATATCAACGGCAGCAATCAGCATCGACTTGGGCTGATGGATACTTGCGTGGAACGCAATGCTTTTGGTCGGCAATTAAACAGTTTCGAAGCCGATATGCATATTCCGGCAATAGGCAAAAAACCATTCCACGCAGTGTTTATCCGCGCACCCTATATCGAAAAGGCTGAAAATAACGTCAAACCGCTGCTTGTTTACGATAATAAAATACTGTTTGCCGAACAGGACAATCTCCTTGCCGCCGCCTTCCACCCCGAACTCACCGGCGATACAAGAATACACCGGTATTTTTTAGAGAAAATCGAAAAACAAAAGGCTGAATGACATGTATTAATCTTTTTAATTCTTAAATGAAAGTATATTTAAAACGTGGACGGGAGAGTTCGGTGAAACGGTTTCATCAGTGGATTTTTTCGGGAGCAATAAAACAGGTCGATGGCAATGTTTGCGACGGCGATATTGTGGAAATCTATTCCGCCGAGCGGGAATTTCTTGGACGGGGACACTGGCAGTCAGGCTCGATTGCCGTCCGTATTTTAACTTTTGATGATGAACAAATCGATCGACAGTTTTTTATCAACAGAATATCGGACGCGCACCGTCTGCGGGCAAAGGCGGGGCTGACCAACAGCCTCGATACCAGCGCATACCGGCTTGTGCACGGCGAAGGCGACAGCCTGTCGGGGCTGGTTGTTGATCTGTATGGCGATACTGCGGTTATGCAGGCTCATTCGCCCGGAATGTGGCGTCAGCGTGAGGCGATTGCCGAAGCTTTGCAGGAGGTTTGCAAACCGGTAAAATGCGTGTACAACAAAAGTTCGGGCACATTGCAGGGAACAGATTTTGCCGTAAGGGACGGCGTGCTTGCCGGCGACGCTAATTTTCCGCTGCTTGTTTGCGAAAACGGAAATCTGTTTGAAATTAATCCCGAACAGGGACAGAAAACCGGCTTTTTTATCGACCAGCGCGAAAATCGACGTCTGTTGCAGGGCTACGCACGCGGAGCTTCGGTGCTGAATCTGTTCTGTTATACCGGAGGATTTTCGGTTTACGCCCTGCGCGGCGAGGCTCGGCAAATTGTTTCTGTGGACAGTTCGGCAAAAGCAATTGAGGCGGCAAACAGAAATATGAAACTCAATTTCGGCGCCTCCGCCCCCACCGGCGCCCTTGCCGACGCTTTTACCTTTCTGAAAAATACCGACGAAAAATATAATCTTATCATCCTCGACCCGCCGGCGTTTGCCAAACATCACAGCGCAGTGGGCAACGCGCTGCAGGCATACAAACGACTAAATGCCAAAGCGATGGAAAAACTCTCGTCGGGGGGAGTACTGTTTACGTTCAGCTGTTCGCAGGCAGTGAGCGAGCAGCAGTTTGTGGAAACAGTATTTTCGGCGGCAGCAATCAGTGGCAGCGAAATAAAAATTCTGCATCATCTGCACCAGCCCGCCGACCACCCAATAAATATCTATCATCCCGAAGGTAACTATCTCAAAGGTTTGGCAGTGTATAAAACCTGAATATTTTATATGAATATCGTATTGAATACCCAATATTTCCTCAAACGCCCTTGGTAGCCCTGAAGCCCAACGTAAATCGCCCTTATTTTACTCTCGGAGGAAATAATAAGGGAATAAGGGTGTAAGGACGCGATTAAGAGCGTCTCTACTAAGGGAGCCTTTGGAAATAAGGGTTCTATGGATTTTCCACACAATTCCCGATTGGCTATAGTTTAAAATAATATTGTTTCAACAAATACTCCGTTAGGAGTATTCTATTGATATGAATGCCCTGACGGGCAAAAAACAACACAATTGTAAACTACAGCCAACCATAAACACAACTGCGGTCATCTGTTAAATCCGTAGTCATCTGTGTGCTAAAAAACTGAAAAAATTGAACATATTCTGTTGCGCGGCGTTTTGATTGGAGGATATTGACAATATTCTTTGCATGTTGTGATGGCTGAAAACCAGTATTTTGAGAAAAATAATCAACATCGAATAGCAGATATTTAAAAAAAAGTATAATTTTGCGCCTGAAATATAAACGAAAAGTGAAAGAATATTATATGAAGTTTATACGGGTTTGCTTGTGTTTGTGGATGTTCAATCCCCTGTTTGCCGGCGCTCAGATTGAGGAGCACGAACAGGCGCTGAACATATCGAATGCTGCCGACAGCCTTTCGCGCACAAAACTGAATTTGCTGACAAAGGCGAAAAAACTGTCGTTCACAGGCAAACAGGACAGCGCCAGACGAGTGTATTCCGAAATCTTAAAACTTGATTCTCTGTGCGATGTATGTTACTATGAACTTGCAAATCTTTACATACGAAACGAAGAATACGGCGAGGCGCAGAAAAATGCGGAACGAGCATACGCGCTCGATTCGGTAAATTCGTGGTTTACTTTGCTTTATGCCCGTCTATGTTTTCAGCATCACCAATACGAGCGGGCGCAGCGGCTGTTCCGCCAGATACTGCGGGCGCATGGCGACAAACAGGAGGTCTGGCTCAATCTGGCATCGTCGTACGAAGAGCAGGGGCTGGAAGTGGAAACGGCTGGTATTCTCGACAGTATGCTGATGCGGTTTGGCGAAACGGACGATATTGTTTATCGACTGTTCAACCTGTATGCAAATACCGGAAATAACGAGAAAGCCCTCGAATCGGCAAAAAAACTTTCCGAACATTATCCCGACGATGAACGCTTTACCACCATGCTTGCCGATACTTACGCCATTACGGGCAAAGATTCGCTGGCGGTGGAGGCTTACGACCGTGCTATTGGCGAAAACAATGTTTTTCCGCCGGCATATCTTGGTAAGGCTGAGATGTTTCGCAAAAAAGGCAAGTTTGTCGAATATTTCAAATGTGTGCAGAAATATACCGCCAACAGGCAAATTGACGCAAAATCGAAGGTGGACTATCTTGAACTGATACTCAAAATACCCGCTTTTGCCGATCATTTTCAGCAGGATATCGATACTCTGTTTGCAATTATGACCAGCGTGCATCCAACATCGGTGGAACTGAAATTTACTCAGGCATACTATTTTGTTCATACGCGACGACCGGAAATTGCGGTATCGCTTTTCAATCAGATTGTTAATATCGATGAAGAGAACAAGGAAGCATGGACCGGTCTGCTGGCAATCGAATTTAACCTGTCGATGTATGCGCAGCTTGAACAGTCGGCACGCAAAGCAATTGCCTCCGACCCTAAATATGCAAATTTTTATATGTATCTGTTTTTGGCGCTGTTGAATCAGAACAAAGCAAAATTGGCAATCGAAACTCTGGAAACGGGCGTCAAGCGGGCAAACTGCGATTCGACGTTCATTTCCAACGCATATACCGGCTTGGGCGACGCTTATTACAATATCAACAAACCAAAAAAGGCATTCAAATATTACGAAAAAGCGCTTGCCGTTGACCCCGACAATGCTTTGGTACTGAATAATTATGCCTATTATCTCAGTCTGATGAAAAAAAACATCGACAAGGCTTTTGAAATGAGCAAAAAAGCCATTGAAATAGAAGAGTCAAACCCGTCGTTTCTCGACACTTACGCTTATATTTTGTATATTCAGGGAAAATATGCGGAAGCAAAAACGTTTTTTAGAAAAGCAATTGCCAGAGGCGGTGGCGACAATGCCGTTGTGCTTGATCACTACGCTGATACTCTCTACAAACTTGGCGACAAAGACGCCGCAGAAATATACTGGTCGCAGGCTTTGTCCAAGCCCGACTGCCCTAATCCCGACGATATCAAAAAGAAACTGAAAAAATGAACAGGGAAATGAACAGATATACAGGATATAAACGGATGTCGGCGCTGCTTGCCTGCACTTGCCTTGCCTGTATTTGCCTTGCTTCTCAGGATATTGCGGCACAGAACAACGAAGAACAGGGCTTTGAAAATCTCAACCGTGAACGGGAACGAAATGCGGAAGAAATTACAAAAATCACCAATTTGCTCGAAACGGTGGATAAGGAGCAGAAAAACGGACTTTATGCGCTGTCGGCAATCAGAAAAAAGATTGATTCTCGCAAATCGGAATTGAATGTTATTGATAAACAGATAGGTTCGCTGCATCGACAGTTGAAGGAAAAAGATGAAACAATTAAGGAGTTGCAAGCCCGCAGAGAAGAAATAACACTTTCGTATAAAGAACTGATAAACAAATACTACAATATGCAAACCCCAAAAAATACTTGGGTGATGTATCTCATGGCAAGCGAAAATGTGATGCAGGCGTACAGGCGGATGCGCTATGTGAAGGAAATATTGCTGCTGCTGCAGGCTCAGGCGCTGAAAATAAAGGAGATGACCGATCAATTAAATATCGAAATCAACGGGATTTCCAAAAAACAGTCGCTGCTGTCGTCGAGTATGAGCGACCGGGAAAAGGAGATGCAGCTGCTGCACAACGACGAAAGAACGTCGGCAACAGTGTGTTCGGCTCTGGCAAAACAGGAAGCCGAGCTGAAAAAAAACCTGCGTGAACGGGAAGCCGCCTACGAAATGCTGTATCAGAAAATACTCGATTTTATGCGTAACGAGATGAAAAACAGCGAGTCGGGAGTTATCGACCAGTGGCTCAATTCGGCGAAAGATTTTGAGCAGATGCGCGGTTTTTTGCCTCAACCGTCCATAGGCGTCATTGTGAGCCACTTTGGTGTGGCAAAAACAAAATCGAGCTACGAAGTTACCGTCAATAAAAATCGGGGAATTGATATTCTTACGAGCGAAAAAGCAGAAGTTTATGCAATATTCAAAGGCACGGTAACCTACGTCAAGTCGGTGGCTAAAGGCAAGGGAATCACTGTACTTGTGCGACACGGGATATACAGCAGCGTTTATCACATGCTCGAATCGGTGTTTGTGAAAGAGGGCGACGAAATTACTGCCCGACAGAAAATTGGAACGGTAAAAAATACCAAAGACGGTAATATTCTGCATTTTGAACTGTGGCAAAACGGCGCGGAATCGCTTGCCCTCGACCCCGAAAAATGGCTAATTCATTGAAAATAATTCATTAAAATATTAAATATGCAAACTATCAACAGAACAAACGGTAAAAGAACAAATTACAGATGGGTCATTTGTTCGATGCTTTTCTTTGCAACAACGGTTAATTATCTCGACCGGCAGGTGCTGTCGCTCACCTGGCAGGATTTTATTGCACCCGAATTTCACTGGACAAACTCCGATTACGGGAACATTGCGTCGCTGTTTTCGCTTTTCTACGCCATCAGTATGCTGTTTGCCGGTCGATTTGTGGACTGGATGGACACGAAAAAGGGCTTCCTCTGGGCAATTGGAATATGGTCGGCAGGCGCCTGTCTTCATGCATTTTGCGGCATTGCCACTTCGGGAATTACCACCGGCAACTGGTTTGTGGGCTTTGGCGAAGCCGCCGCGCTTATTAAAGGCGTGGGCAACACTGCGCAAATAATTTCTGTGAGCGTAACGCTCTTTATCTTTGCACGTTTTATACTTGCGTTGGGCGAAGGCGGCAACTTTCCGGCGGCAATCAAAGCCACAGCGGAGTTTTTTCCGAAAAAAGACAGAGCCTTTTCGACCAGCATTTTCAACGCCGGCGCAACGGTTGGCGCACTTGCCGCTCCCGTGTCCATTCCCTTCATTGCTCAGGCATGGGGCTGGGAAATGTCGTTCATTGTAATTGGCGCATTAGGTTTTGTGTGGATGGGATTTTGGGTATTTATCTATAAAAAACCCGAAGTACATCCAAAAATCAACGCCGCCGAACTGGCATATATTCAGCAGGATAGCGAACAGGAAAAAACCGTCGCCACACCTGCGAAGGAAAAAGTATCGTTTGTTAAATGTTTGAAATATAAGCAAACATGGGCATTTGCCGTTGGCAAGTTTATGACCGACGGCGTTTGGTGGTTTTTGCTGTTCTGGGCGCCGGCATATCTGGGCTCGATATACGGAATGAACGCCACCGAAAAAGCTCTGCCACTGTTTGTGCTTTACGCCATCACCCTGCTGTCGATTGTAGGCGGCTGGCTGCCAACCTTTTTTGTCGAAAAACGCGGCATGAACCCCTACGCCGGACGCATGAAGGCGATGCTGATTTTTGCCTTTTTTCCGCTGCTGGCTCTGCTGGCGCAGCCGCTTGGCTCAATAACATACTGGATACCAGTGATTATTATAGGTATAGCAGGAGCGGCGCATCAGGCATGGTCGGCAAATATTTTTTCAACAATTGGCGACATGTTCCCCAAAAAGGCTATCGCAACAATCACAGGCATTGGCGGAATGGCAGGCTCGGTTGCCTCGTTTTTCATCAACAAAAGTTCGGGCATACTGTTCGACTATTCCCAACTCCACTGGAGTACGCTCAACGGAACGCCCTTGCTCGAAAAATTTCCTTCGCTGCAAGGCAACGAGGCTGTGAAACAGTTTCTTGCCGAACAGGGCGCGGCGCTGAAACAGTATTTGCCCGAAGGCAAAGAAATTCCGGGAAATCTGAGCGAATATTTTGTGGCTCTGAACAAAAGCGGCGTCGAATGTTTCGACGGCATCAACACCGGATACATGATTATTTTCTCAGTATGCGCCGTATCGTACCTCACGGGATGGATTATTATGAAAGCGCTTGTGCCTAAATATAAACCCGTTAATGATTTATAAAAAGGAATAAAGTTTATCTTCAAAAACTGAAAAAAATGACAAAACAGAACAAAGTTTTATCTTCAAAAACTGAAAATCAACACAGAATACAACCTTTGACGGCTGGATTTTTGCTCGTCGGTATTTTACTATGCAACGCCTGCTCAAATATTTCGATTGACAACCTTCAATGCGAATACCTTACCTGCCCAACAGGTATCGACAATCCCCGCCCACGATTGTCGTGGACAATTGCTGCCAACGAAAGAGAAGTGTATCAAACTGCCTGTTGCATAACTCTTAGCGAGGAAAACAGCGACGAACCACTCTGGAATACAGGCTGGGTGGAATCGGACAAAACCGCCGTTATCTACAACGGGCGAGAATTGAAAACCGACCGTTCGTATATCTGGCAAGTCAGCACACGGATTAACGGCAAGGAAATCAAGAGTAAACCCACAGAATTTCACACCGGCTTGCTGAACGGCGGCGAATGGAAGGCGGCATGGATTACTGCGAAAAAAGATTTTGTGCACGAATCGCCGCTGCTGCGCAGCGAGTTTGCGGTGAAAAAAGAGGTCAAATCGGCATGGATATTTGCCTCAGCTGCAGGTTTTTACGAACTGTATCTGAACGGTAATGCTGTGGGCAGCGATAAGATGAATCCAACAATTACCGATTATCGGAAAACGCTGCTCTATTCGGTTTACGACGTTGGCGCATTGCTCAACAAAGGCATCAACACGATAGGCGCAATGCTTGGAAATTCAGCCTTTAACAAGCAAAAAGTTCGTGGGCGCTTCGACTGGTTCGAAAGTTCAAATTCGGGACCACCCCGTTTTTCGATGCAGATGAGAATAGTTTACCGCGATGGCAGCGATACGCTGATTACAACAGATAGTCACTGGAAATATGCCTTTGGACCAATAACATACAACAATGCCTACAATGGCGAAACATACGACGCCCGTCTCGAACAGGAAGGCTGGTCGAAAAATAATTTCGACGATATCGATTGGCATCCGGTGGCAACGGTCAATGCTCCGGGAGGCGTTCTGCGATGGCAGCCCGTCCCCGTAAAAGTAATGGAAACGCTTGTGCCGGTCGCCGCAACTCATCCAGCCAAAGGCAAATACCTCTTCGACCTGGGTCAGAATATTGCCGGATGGTGGCGTGTCCAAATCAAAGGCAAACCCGGACAAACCATCCGCATTCGCGGCGCGGAAACACTTAATAACGACCGTTTTGCCAAAAACCTCGAAGAAGGAGATTCCCTGAACTTTAAAGAATTTTACCATTCATCCGTATGGACAGATTATACGATGAAAAGCCATGAAACAGAGACGTATGAGCCGCGCTTTTTCTATACCGGTTTCCGATATGTTGAAGTGCTTGCCGGCGACGACCTGGACGCGCTGGAAGTGGAAGGACGCGCAACGTATTCCGCTCTGGAACAGAATGGCGAATGGACCTCGTCGAACGAAATTCTCAACCAAACCCACAAAATCGGGCTATGGTCGATGAAAGGCAATCTGATAGGCTATCCCACCGACTGCCCGCACCGCGAAAAAGGCGCATACAACGGCGACGGACAGGTGGCTGCCGAAGCCTCCATGCACGATTTTCACATAATACCATTCTACCGTAAATGGCTGAACGACATGCGCGACGCTCAAGAACCGAATGGTCGAATACCCAACACCTCGCCCACACTGATGGGCGGCACGGGTGGAGGCGTGGGCTGGGGAAGCGCTTATGTGCTGTTATCCTGGTGGATATACAAATATCACGACGACAAGGAAATCATGCGCGAACATTATCCGTCGATGAAACGATATATCGACTACCTGCGCCAACTTGCACGTAACGACGAACATCCGGAAGAACCGTATATCATTAACTTTTTCGACCAATACTGGTTTTCGTTGGGCGAATGGATGGCTCCCGGTCAGAGCGATTGCCCCAACCACGCGGTGGTCAATACTTTTTATTATGCCTACGACGTTAAACTGATGTCGCAAATTGCCACTCTGCTTGGTAATGACGACGATAGCCAATACTATCGGGCATTGCACGACACCATCAGACAGGCGTTCAACGAAAAGTTTCTATCGCCCCAAACCCAAATCTATGGCGTCGATTCGACATACCAAACCTATCAGCTGCTGGCGCTTGCCGGCGATCTTGTGCCAAAAGAATATCGCGCAGGCGTGCTGCAAACAATTGCAGACGATATAAAAACACGCAACAATCACCTGAACACCGGCATGATAGGCACAAAATACCTCTGGACAATATTGTCGGACGCCGGCTTCCACAACCTTATATATCAGGTGGCTACACAGGAAACATATCCAAGTTACGGATACTGGCTGAATAACAATTTCACAACCATGCCGGAAGACTGGCAAGGAGTGCTTTCGCACAATCACCAACTATTTGTATCTGTGATAGAATATTTTTATTGCTGTCTCGCCGGTATTCGCACACCGGAACAGGGCGGAACCGCAAATGCCTACAAACACATTGTTATTCAACCCTGTATGCCCGACAGCCTGAATCGGGTCAAAGCATCGCTGCAAACGTCCGCCGGCAAAATTGTCTCCGGCTGGGAACGCCGCAACAAGGGAGAATATACCTGCGAAGTGTCGATTCCGGCAAATACAACGGCAAGCCTTCTGCTGCCCGCAACAGAACATACGCGCCTGACAGAGAGCGGAAAAACAATATGGGAAAACGGCTCGGCAACAAGCAAAATTACCGGCATCCGCAGCGTCCGCGCCGCCAATAACCGTATCGAAATAGAACTTGGCTCAGGTAACTACTTTTTTAATTGCAAACTGTGAAAATTACGAATTACGATGTTGTGGTTTAATCTACTTAGTGTCTGTCTATAAAGTCGGTCGAAATATGATTTTGAAGTGAAAGGCGGAGCAATCAAGCAATCCGTAGGATTGCATCGCTCGGTAGAAACGGTTGCCAAAGAATTTCCTGCATCCTGTAAGGATGCATCCC
>JAITIA010000021.1 GCA_031279695.1 Prevotellaceae bacterium
GGTGTAAGGGCGGCTTCATCGTCGCCAATCCACTGCGCCGTCCAGTCGCTTTCGGCAAATGCGCCGGTCGAAAAGCGGGCGACAGGGCTCCACGACTGCTTGCCTTGCTCGTCCCAAACGGCGACTTTCCAATAATAACAGGTAAAAGGTTTCAATGGATTGCCTTGATACAGTACCTGGTTGGTTTGATTGCAGTTGATTTTGCCGCTTTCCCAAGCGTCCGCCTTACCCGAAGCAAGCATCGCAGGGTCGGTAGCCACCAAAATTTGGCGGGCAGACTGTTTCTTGTTTTTGGCGCTCGATACGAGTTCCCAGCTGAAACGCGGTTGAGGAATGTCAATACCCAAAGGATTTTGAAGGTATTCGCAACGCAGGTTTACGACTGCAAGAGAGGTTTGCGCATGGACGTATCCCGCAAACACGGTCAATAATAAAAATAATACGGATTTTTTCATGATTTATTTATATCTTGTTAATTATATTTCTTATATCAATCATCGGTTTAATATTTTTAATTGTTTCGACAGCATTAATCGAAAAAGCAACATCTTTTTCAGTTACTTCATATTTATGCGGATAACGTATGTCATTAACAAAGCGGTTGAGAAAACTGCATAATGTCTTTATGTTTTGAAAATCCATATTTATTTCAATACACAAACTGGCGGAGTATAAATCGTCGTCTGCAAGTTGCAGCCATTCTTTCACATTTTCATTGTTCATACAACAGTTTTCCTTTGTTACAAATTGTCTTTTCAAAAATATCATTTTCTTTTCTTGCATTAAAAACAGATTCCCGTCCTAACTGCAAATCAATAAAGAAGATGTTTTTATCTCCCAAATCGCCTATTATTTGGGAGTATAATTCCGAAAAATCGCCAACCTCGTCCGGCGTTACAACGTAGATGTCCACATCGCTTTCGTCGGTTGGAGTGCCGTATGCGTACAACCCAAAGAGATAGATGTATTTTGCCGGCACATATTTGAGAACCGACTCCTTTATATTACTTATTTTATCTATTAAAGCGTCCATATTAATCCTTTCATTTTAATACAGTCAAAGCCGTCTTCGTGTGTTTCCGTCGCGAACTCTTTGTCGAAAAATCTGCCAACAATCGACGTGTCTATGTATATCCGTGTTACCATAACAATTATATCTATTTTAACATTCCGAATAAGATACAGCTTTTTTAATGCTGCATAGTCCGTAGCGGAGACTGTCCGCCGCAAAAACCGCCGCAAATGTACAAAATGATTTTATACCCAACAAATTTATGTTATATAAATATATATATCAGTTATTTATCTGTAACAATATTTCTTATCTTTCGCTGAAAAAAGATTGAAGCGCTATAATACCAGTACAATATTATTGTAAAATGAATGGCGGATGAATTAGTGTCTGTCCATAAAGTCGGGGACAATATGTGTATCAACTTCGTTGACGCAACCCGTCCCGTCAGGGACGGAATGTTGGTAGAAAACGCAAGCCCAACCTCGTAACCGCCGTCCCGTCAGGGACGGAATCAGCTGAAGCCAGCGGTTAATAAAGACTTTCTGCCCCAGCCTGTCTGCCGCAGGCATTAATCAGTTATTTATTAATCAGTTATTCAATTATTCAATTAATCAGTTATTTATTAAAAAAGTCCCTGCGGGACTTTGGACATAGCGGAGTTTTCTGCATAAATCAATAGCACCTCAATCTTTTTTTCAACCATGAACAAAAAAATTTTGCTGAAATCAAAAAAAGCACTACTTTTGTACCGCATTTTACCGAAGCATTTAAAATGCAAAATATTAATATACAATAAATAAAAACGCTTATATATGATACGGATAAGGTTAATTAATGTTCTGATACCAATGGTACTGTATGCGGCAAGTGCAAATGCACAGCCGTTTTGTGGATGGAGAGGCGAAAATCGCGACGGAATCTACAACGAAAAAAACTTGCTGACAACATGGTCGGAAACCGGACCTTCCCTGATTTGGGAAACTCTGGATGCAGGCAAAGGCTATTCAAGCCCTGTAATTCATGGCGATAAACTGTTTTTAACAGGTCTGGACGAAAACGAAGAGAAAGAACTGTTTCTGTCATACTCTCTCGACGGGAAAAAACTCTATCAGACCGAATACGGCTCGCCATGGAAACAATCGTTTTCGCATAGCCGAACAACCCCAACCATTGTGGGCGATAAGGCATACGTAATCAGCGGGATGGGCGAAATTGCCTGCCTTGGCATCGCCGACGGCAAAATTCTGTGGACTGTCGATGCCGGAACACAATACAAGCGAAACACCGGCGCGTGGGGAACTGCGGAATCGCCTCTGGTTTTCGACAATAAACTCATTTTTTCGCCCGGCGGCGACGAAACAACGGTTGTCGCTCTGAATGCGTCCACCGGCGAACTTCTTTGGAAAAGCCGTTCGCTGAACGCTTTAAGTTCATACGTTTCTCCGCTGCTGATTTCGTACAAAGGGAAACGCCAGATTGTGGGCATGACCGATTTCCATGTTTACGGCATTAATCCCGAAAACGGTGAAATACAGTGGTCGTACGACAATTGGATACAGGAACATAAAACGCCCAAAGACAGAAAAATCTGCGCAAATACTCCGCTGTATAAGGATGGAAAAATTTATGTTTCAAACGGATACGATCAAGGATCTTTTCAACTTGCACTGAATGACGATTTAACAGCCGTGAAACTTGTATGGAAAAACGACGATCTCGACACGCATATCGGTGGTTTTGTTCTGGTTAACGGAACAATCTACGGTTCGAGCTGGACAAACAACAATCAGGGCGATTGGGTTGCAGTGGACTGGAACACAGGCGACACCAAATATAAAACCGCATGGACGGGCAAAAGCAAAGGCTCAATAATTTCGGCGGAAGAGATGCTCTACTGCTACGACGAACGTCGCGGAGCGGTGGCTCTGGTTAAAGCAACGCCTGCAAAATTCGATATCGTGAGCGAATTTACTATCACACAGGGCGAAGGACCTCATTGGGCGCATCCGGTTATTAACAATGGCATTCTCTATATCCGACACGGCAACGCATTGATGGCTTACAAAATAAGATAGTGGTCAGTGGTCAGTGGTCAGTGAGCACACATTAAAAAGCATTTCTTTCTTCCAGAACATTAAAAATATGCTTTAACTCTTTTAGCACCATTGCTTTGTATTCGTCAGTATAATAATGCTGGTTTCGTTTGCTTGGATTTGCAAGCCAAATGATTGGAATAGAGTTATATTGTCCCAGTTTCATTAGGGGTTTGCCGTTTTTCATCAGCAGGGGATAGACAATTTTTTTGTTCTGGTTCAGATTGTCGAAAGCATCGTTTCCAAGCGTTATAATCACTTTGGGATGAAGAATATCGCTAATGAGTGTTCGGGTCTGGGCAACACAAAAACGCTTGATTTTTTTTATGTGCGGAAGGGCGTTCAACTTTTCTATCGATGTGGTATTGAAATAGTAAATATTCATCAGTACGGAGTTAAACTCAAAATCGTTTCTGAAAAACGGGTCATCGTAAAAAATCGAACACATTGATTCGCTAATCGGTCCCCAACATTTGCTGTATCGGTTTTTAATATAGGCATTGTTGTCAGAATATATCAGTTTATTCCATAACTTACAACCCCACAGGTGTTTATCTGCTGTCTCGTCGTAACACCTGTCGCCAAATGGATTGACGCCGATAAACAGTATTTTGGGGTTTTCTATGACTGACGACAGAAATACGTAAAAATCAAGATTATTACCCCGTTGCAGTGCAAATTTGCGGCAACCGGCATAGACTTTTTTGAGCCAGTCTTCGAGTTTCTTTTTAAAATGGTGTTGCATGTTTTCTTCCATTTTTTTCATAATTACTTCAAACTTTTGATTATATTATTTTTCTATTTCATATACAGGCACTTATTATACAAAAATCGTGAACTTTTCTTATCAGTCTTGAGGTCTTCGCTAACCCTATACCCAAATAAGAAGCCCACGATTAGTCGTGAGCGTCAAAATTTAAGTCTTGGGTATCTGTTGAAGTTTGCGAAGTTTCAAGAACAAGATTTAATCTAACGCTTTGTTTATATTTTAATTATTCACTTTGTGAATATTGTTTTCCTGTTTCCTATTTCTAAATCACATCGATACGAAATTAGTGTAACTTGTTTTTTTATCAGGTGCAAATATACAACAAAATTTTGAATTGAAATCAAATGAAAAAAAATTTTTTTTTGAAAAATTGAGCGCAACAAAGCGTTTTTGCTGTTAATATATTGATAATATGTGTAATAAAAAATGAAAAAATTTTTTCCTTCCAAGCCTCATAAAGATGAAATATTGTTCAAAAAAACTTCCAAAAATGAGAAAAAAATGAAAAAAATGAAAATTTTTTCTCGAAAATCACAGGAAAAATGAAAAAAAGCGACAAAAATTTTTAACTTTTTTTAACAGAATAAAACCCTGTCTATATGTGAGTTATCGGACAATCATGAAAAAAAAAGATGTTTTTTGAAAGAAAAATTTGATTTTTAGCATAAAAAACTAATATCTTTGCGCCCTAAGAATTGATATAGATATATGATGCAAAGAAAGATTCTTATTATAACAATGTTGCTTGCTGCGATAGGCATTGTTCTTATTCAGGTGATATGGATTATGGGCGTTTACCGGTTCAAGAACAATGAAATAAAGGTCAAAGCGGAAGAGGCATTGGCAAATGTTGTTACCAGAGTGTGGCAGGAAGAATCGTATAACAGTATGGGATATACTGATAAACAGTTAGATTCGATAATAAATTTCGACAAGGTGATACGCGACAATGCCAACAGAATTGCCAACATCGGTCAGGACAGCTGGACGACGAAACGATATTTTGTCGAAACGCTTGTTGAACGGATGAATATGGTCGATATTCCTATCGAACAGCGTGTTACTGTTGCGCAGATTGATTCTCTGCTGAAACGGGAACTGAACAGGCTTGACGTCAAGTCGAAATTCCAAATCTCTGTGTGCGATGCAAATAACAAAATAATAATAGCTTCCGACGATTATATAGACGAAGAAGACCATACAAGGTATAAAAAAGTACTTTTTCCGCAAGACCCCTGGTTTGCAGAACAATATTTCGTTGTTATGTATCTCGAAAACGAATATAAAATGATAATTTCGTATATCTGGACACTGATTCTGTCGTCGATTATTCTCACAATCATTGTATTTGCCATATTTATTCATGCAACGTACATTATTTCGACTCAGAAAAAAATCTCGTCAATCAAAAACGATTTTATCAGCAATATAACGCACGAACTTAAAACGCCAATATCGACCATCTCGCTTGCCGCACAAATGCTTGGCGATGAAAATATTCCGCAGACGGCGAAAAACATTCCGAAACTTTCGAGCATGATTAAGGAGCAAAGCCGGCAACTGAGTTTTCTGGTCGAAAAAGTTTTGCAATCCTCAGTGTTTGAACGTCAAACATTGACGCTTAACAGTCAGGAAGTCAGCCTTCATTCGCTGATAAAGGAAGCCGACGATATAATGACCCTGCAACTGCGCAACAGAAAAGCAACGCTGATTACCGAACTGAGGGCAACAAGCGATATTATCCTCACCGACAAGGCTTATTTTGTAAACGTCATTACCAACCTGCTCGACAATGCTCTCAAATATTCAAAGGAAGTGCCTAAAATAGTGATAGGTACAAAAAATGAGGACAGAAAAATTATCTGCTATGTTGCCGACAACGGCATCGGGATAAAAAACGACGATTTGGGTAAGGTTTTCGACCAGTTTTTCCGCGTCCATACCGGTGATGTTCACAATGTTAAAGGTTTTGGGCTGGGGCTTAACTACGTAAAAAAAATTGTCGAACTCAGTGGCGGAACAGTCAATATCGAAAGTGAAGTAAACAGAGGTACAACCTTTTATCTGAGTTTGCCGCTGTATAATAAAGAAAATAAAAGTTAATTTAATAAAATTCTATTATGGAAATAAAAGCAAAAGTATTACTTGCAGAAGACGAAGAAAATCTGGGTGTTTTGTTGAAAGAATACCTCAATGTGAAAAATTATGATACGGATTTGTATCCCGACGGCGAAGCCGCCTTCAAAGGTTTCAGGGACGCCGGCGGCATGTACGACATCTGTATTCTGGACGTGATGATGCCTGTTAAAGACGGGTTTACGCTGGCTCAGGAAATCAGGCAAATCTCGCCCAATGTGCCGATAATTTTTCTGACCGCAAAATCGATGAAAGAAGATATAATCAAAGGATTCTCCTCAGGTGGAGACGATTATATCACCAAACCTTTCAATATCGATGAACTGATCCTCCGAATTGAGGCAATTTTGCGCAGAATATCGCTGTCGGAGCAGCCACAGGCTGCTTACAATATTGGCGATTACGTGTTTAACCCCACAAAGCAGTCGCTCGTTTATTCAATTACCGGACAGGAGCAGAAACTGACGGCGAAAGAATCTGAACTGCTGCGCTTTTTGTGCGTAAACCGCAACAATGTGCTCGACCGGAATTTTGCCCTGCGAACAATTTGGAACGACGACAGTTATTTCAATGCCCGAAGCATGGACGTTTATATCACAAAACTGCGCAAGTTCCTGAAAGACGACCCTTCCGTACAGATTATCAACGTCAGAGGCAAAGGATTTAAATTGATAGATTGAAAATTTAACAAAATTTAATACTCGTTAAGAGTTATAATTTGTAATTTTGCCGGCGATTTTTATTAAAAAAAAGGATTAATTATGTTCAATTTTTTACGCTCTCTATTTTCCGGTCTTCCGTCAACTGCCTCATACGAAGCGCATTTGCATGACCAGGAAAACAAGTATGCCACCTACATGGAAACTTTCGAGTCGGACGAATATAAGCGGTATATCGAACTGAAAGAGTTCGTTTATAATCCCGCCAACATGAAATTTCGTCCAACCCGAAGCGCTCCCGTACAGCAGGGTTATTCAAAAGAAGACGCCAAACTGTATCGAAACGCATTGAAACAGTATAAACAAAATCTCAAACTGGAAGAAAAACAGTTTAAGCGGGAAATCAAACAGTTAAAGGAAGAATTTAACAATGTGAAGAATACCCGTACAATGAAAACTTTTTTTCATCTGAAAAAAAACTACGCCAAATCGTTTGCCGAACAGGAACGCTGGGTATCAAAGTTTTATGACGATTTTGTCAAACCCGAACTCGATCCGCGATGGACAGACAATCAGGTTGTCGGAGAAAAACTGCTGAACGGTGCGCACTATTCGCCAATCGAAGAAATGCAGATGTTTACGCTGAACAATCTCCAGCAAGTTGGCGGAATGTTGAAAATCAGAATCAGGGAAGAACACAAACAGGGACTTGCTTGGGACAAAACGTATGGGCTTGTGCCTCGCACGTTTAACTACACTTCGGGAATGGTAACTTCTGCCAACGCATTCAAACAAATGTACGGCAAGTTTATGGCAAAAGTGCAGGTCAAACAGACTTCCGGAACCTGCCACGCATTCTGGATGGGAACGGAAACGAAAAAACCGCACCTTAACATCTTCAAAATCGAAGGACATAACCTGACTCTCGCCCTTTATACCGGTTCGGTAACTATCGAAAAGAAGCTGAAATATAAACTCAAAAACGATTTTTATATCTTTACGCTGCTCTGGTCGAACGAAAAAATTATCTGGTTTATCAACGGAAAAAGGGTTTTTGAAACAGCAAATGTTATCAGCGAACCGATGTACATTGCATTCTCGTCGGGCGTTTACGATAAAAAGGCAAGCGCAACAACAATGTATGTGGATTGGGTTAAATGTTACAGGATGAATTAATTACTCGGAATGACACAACCGCTGTACGGGAAATATGATTATTGTATAAATTCGTGGCTGTCGGACTGTAAGCGGCAGGCAAGTTTGCCCGCTCTGTTCTTTCTTTTGCAGGAAAGCGGGCTGCAACATGCCGACAATTACGGTTTCGGATGGATAGATATGCAGAAATACAACTGTTTCTGGGCGCTTTACCGTATCAATGTACGAGTAGAAGAATATCCGAAATGGCAGGACGCCGTTACAATCGAAACATGGAGCAAAAAGCCTGATACTCTGCTTGCTCACCGCGATTTCGAGATGTTCCGACAGGGGAAAAAAATACTGTCGGCAACTTCCGACTGGCTGCTGCTCAATGGCGAACGTAAACCGCAGAAAATAGCGACGATAGACAAACAGTTCCCCATTCTCGACCGCAAAGCCTTCGATAAGGTGATGGCGAAACTGCCGGCGCATAATCCGGACAAAACAAGCGTATCCGCCGTTAAAACAATACCTTACAGCGCAATGGACATCAACGAGCATGTGAATAACACCTGCTATCTGCAATGGGTTATCGACGAATTGCCGGCTAATTATGTGCTGAACAGTGAAATCGGCGAAGCGGAAATCAATTATTTGCAGGAGTCGCTAATGGGTCAGCAGTTCAGGGTATTTATCGAAGAACGGCTGCCCGACGAATATCTGTGCAGCATAACAAGATACCCCGATAACAGAGATTTGGCAAAAATGATTTTGAAATTCAATCGAAAATAATTGTTTTCAGAAAATTTGAACTAATTTGACAATGTGTTGTTTTGAATTAAGTTATAGATGAATCGCTCATGAAAAAATGCTTTTTTACAATAATGATCATGCTGATTTCCATAATCGGCGCAGCTCAGGAAAAAGTGGAAAAAAAACCGAAATACTGGTTGTTTCCGGCAAACAATATCAACCTGAAACTCACACAAGCCTCGTACAGCCACTGGGCGGCAGGGGGCGAAAAGATGGTTTCCGGAACTTTTTGGGGGCGACTGAATGCCAACTATGCCAAAGCCAAAGTGTCGTGGACCAATTTTCTTGATTTCGGATACGGTTTGACGTACAAAGGCAGCGACAAAAGCAAAATCAATGATAAAGTCGAAATAAATTCAAGATTTGGCTACAAGGCGCTGAAAAAAATCGACTACACCGTTTCGTGGAATTTGCGCTCACAGTTCGACAAAGGTTATGCCAAATATCCGGCTGAAAAAGGCACGCCTTACACATCAAAATTCATGTCGCCGGCATATTCCGAACTCGGCATCGGGTTTGCGTTCAAGCCACGAGTCGAATTTGCAATCAATTTAGCGCCAATAGGCGGAAAAATGACCTTCGTACGCGACGATTCACTTTCAAAAGTTGGCGTTTATGGAGTTAAACCCGGCAAACATTCGTACTACGAATTTGGAGCAAGGCTGGATGCACACTGTGTGAACTATAAAATAAGAAAGAACATTACAATGAATTCCTATCTCGGACTGTTTTCCAATCTGTTGCACAATCCCGACAATATCGATGTCCGCTGGAATTTCAGTCTCAATTTTATTATCACAAAATACATCTCATCTACTTTGAGTCTGGAAGCGATATACGACGACGATATAAAAAATAACAAGTCCGCAGGTCCAATACTTCAGTTTAAACAAATGCTCGACATAGGCTTTTCATATAATTTTTAACAATGTACACCCCTGATAACAATACTTTTGAGAATTTATTCCAGTCGGCATTCCGAGCCGCAACAGCGGCAGGCAAACGAATTTTGGAAATCTATGAATCGGACGATTTTCAGGTCTCTATGAAATCGGACAATTCGCCGCTTTCGCTGGCAGACAGAGATGCGCACAATATCATTAAGAGGCATTTACAAAATTCATGCATTCCGATTTTGAGCGAAGAAGGCAGAGATTTGCAGTTTGAAGAACGCCAGTCGTGGGATGTTCTCTGGATTGTCGATCCACTCGACGGAACGCGGCAATTTATCCAGAAAAGAGAAGAATTTACGGTAAATATTGCCCTGATAACCGGCGGGTCGCCCTGGTTTGGGCTGATCTATGCTCCCGCTTTGGGCGATATGTATTTCGGAGTCAAGGATATCGGCTCGTTCAAAATCAAAATGGACGAAACTTTGCCCTCGTTGCCTTTTGGAAAAATTGTCGAAAAGTCGGAAAAACTGCCGTCGCCGGTAAAAAACGAAGAAAAATATACCATTCTGGTGAGTTACAACCATCTAAACGAAAAAACGATGGAATATATTGCCGAACTTGGCAAAATCCATCCCGAAATTGAGGTGCGAAAAATAGGCAGTTCGCTGAAAATGTGCCTGCTTGCCGCCGGAACAGGCGATGTATATGTGCGACATACCGATACGTATGAATGGGATACGGCTGCCGCTCAGGCAATACTCGAAGGCGCAGGCTGGAGCATTTATTCTCTCGACGCCGATAAACCTTTGACATACAATAAGGAATCGCTGCTAAATCCTTATTTCGTTTGCCGGAAAACAATACCGCAACCATGATTGCTGCAAGTTTTCCTAAATGGGATACGGAACTTTTTACGTATCTCAACGGCTTACACTGCGACCTGCTCGACCCCGTGATGAAAGCGCTAAGTTCCATTCCGTTATGGATTCCAATGTATTTGGCTGTGATTGGCATTATTATTGTGAAACGACGATTTGCAAGCCTTGCCGTGCTCTGCGTGTTGGGCTTGTCGTTTGCCCTGTCCGACCAACTTGCCGTACATCTGTTCAAAAATATATTTGAACGTCTGCGCCCCTGCCACGATGAAACGCTTAAAAATATGGTATATTCGCTCGAAAACTGCGGAGGAAAATATGGCTTTGTATCCAATCATGCCGCCAACGCCTTTTGTTTTGCAATGTTTAGCGCACTGTTTTTCAGAAACAGATACTGGACGATAATTATTTTTCTATGGGCTACAGGCGTAGCATACAGCAGAATATATGTTGGCAAACATTTTCCTCTCGATGTGGTTTGCGGAGCAATTTTCGGCATTATCTGCCTGCAAACGGCGCTGCTGCTCTACAATATGTTGAAAATATTTGTGCGACGAAAATGGAAAAACTGTGAACTGCCACAAATATTTGGATAAAAACTTGGTGGCGGTAGGGGGTTAATATGTTTTTGCGGCAAAATCAGAAGTTCTGCTTGCGGCAAATGTGGGCTGATTGCAACAAGACGCACGAGATCAAATAATTACAGTATAGCTGTCGTCTGTTATTTGTCGTTTAGTATCGTCGATAACTATTGCCAGTCCGGTTGCCGCCGGATATGGCGCAAGATAGTTTTTTGTTTTCATTTGTTCGACGGCTTCGGCAAGTTTGGCAGGAATATCTTTGGGCTGATACGCCACTTTAAGTTCTATAACATAAGTATTTCCGCGATGCGAAACAACAAAATCGGCTCGTCCGAGATTGGTGTGCATTTCGGCGACTGCCGCCACGTTGCAACCGCGCATAAATGCCAGTATTGTAGAACGATAGAGCCATTCCTGAACTTTCATATCAAGGTGATTGTATTTTACATTTATTTGTCCCGCTTTGGAAAAATCGTCGTAAGGAATACTTGCCAAAAGCGCGTTAACGACAACTATAAAATCATCGGTATTACGGTCTTGCAAAGCAATCAGCATAAGTTGTTGCAAATTGTTAAACGAATTGTCGG
>JAITIA010000032.1 GCA_031279695.1 Prevotellaceae bacterium
TTAAAGCCGTAGTATTCAACTATTTTTGGCTCTATTACGCCTGTCATCGCCATGCGTTCCATCTGTCCTTTGAGGATTGGATTGTTGTTCACCAAATCCCACCACATGTCCGAAGGCAATACAAGGTTGCGCCCGTCGGGAAATTTGTCTTTGTCGGCGGCAATGGCAAGTTTCACAATATCTTCCAGCGTCAGCGACTTGAAGCCGTTGCGCACGGGTCCGGCGGAGCCAAAGATGATTTTCTTCGCTCCCGCCTGTGTGGGCGCGAAGGCATAAGCGGCGTCGGCAATTTCCTGTTTTACTATCGCCTCCGACGATTTTTTTGTGTAATGCTGCATCTTGTTGAAGGGCAGAGCGTGCAACTTGATATTTCGCAGTTTGTAATTCTGCGAGTCGTACACGTCAAGTTCCACCTTGTGAACAGTTTCCTCCGGCTCAACACTGTCAATATCAGTAACACGATTAAGATACACCGCCGGTTCGGCTCCCGCTTCCGGGAATACTAAGGTTTGCCCCTGTTCTACGAAGGAACTCAAATCCTCCGCCTCGTTCAACCAGGTTTCGATTTTGTCGTATTCCTCTTTTAACGAGGTGAGAAACACAATCTTTTGCGTCGGCAAAGTTACTGCCGGAACCGCTAATAGAATCTGTCCTGTTGCCGCTAATTCCTGCGCTCCGGACACGTCTGCCCATGCAAGGGCTGCCATTGTTATGATTACGCCAATGGCTGTCAATAAAATAAGTTTAAAAATTTTCATCTGAATAAAATTGTTTTAAATAATTAATTTTCGTCTGCTTTGAGCTTGTTTTTCAGCGCGTCGGCATTGAAATTTGTCTCCAATTTTTTGTAGCGTTCCGGCTCGTTTTTCTGCATCAGCGACAAGCCTTCGGCATCCTTGCGATACCAGTCGTAATACGTCCAGTTCTTACGCTCGTCCGACGCGCCGGCAGGGGCTGCCGCGCCCAAACTTTTTACCAAATCCTGCAATTCGGCGGAGAGTTTTTCTCCCTTCTGTTCCGTCGTTTCCGTGCCGCCCTTTTCACCGGGTTTTTCGGCTGCCGGCTTGCGTGCGTCGAGCATTTTTTCTACCGATTCGTAGTCGGTTGCAGCCAAACGTGTCAAAGGCTCAATTTCACCTTCCTGCACCACTCCGCGCTGCTGATGCAGCCGGACAAGGTTTTTCGCGTTCAGCGTCTTTTGTGCGTCGAGTTGCTTTTGCAACTCTTCCAGAGCCGCGCTGTTGGGCTGCGCCTCCGGAGTTTTGTTTTTTTCTATTTCTGTCATGATATTTAAAGAATTTAATTTAAATTCAAGTCCTTCGGGCGAACAGAGTTTCACCGCATTGGCATTGCCGGGCAGCGTAACGAGACTGATTTCCATCAGTTCGCATTTTGTAACCGTCGAATATCGCTGTCCGGGCAGTAGCGTTTCCTTTGCGTCGCTTTCTTCAACCGGTATAATGTGCAGGCTCACAGCCCGCATAAAGTCCGATTTGTACTTTTTATAAAGTTTCATCGCAAATTCATCGTCGCCGTCAAATTCCAGCGTTCCTTTGAGTTTGCCTTCATCCTTCCACACTTTTACCCACTTGCCGACTGCGGGCTGCGAGGTATCGTGGTTAAAGTACGCCACCGGATTTGCCTCAAACCGCGCAGTGTCTATCCCTGCCGTGAGTATTCTGTACCCGTAACGGTTTACCGTTTCATCACTTATAGTGAAATCTATCCTGTAATTTTCTGTCGCCATTCGTCTAAAAAATTTCGGTGCAAAAGTATGGCGGCGGGCGAGGGCGGGCAAAAATCGGGTTAACCCTTAACCCGATTTTTTTTCCGACGGCGACAACACGGTACTTTTGCCCCTGATTTGAGTACTGTGTACTGTGTAATGAGTACTGTGTAATTGAGTAATGAGTAATGAGTAATGAGTAATAAGTAGAATTATCTCGAATAACATCGAATAATATCGACTCCTGTCGAATCACGTCGAAAATACTAAATACTCAATACAAAAAAAGTAGTTTATGGCTAAATTTAATGAGATAGAACGACAGCAGAAAATCGACTATGCCAAGGCTTTATATTGTAAAGGCTTCGATTTTGAGACTATCGGAAAGTTTATAAACATTTCGATTGCAACAATCCGCAAGTGGGCGGCGGAAAATGACTTTGAAAAAGCACGAAAAAGTCGTTTAATTGCCCTTTCGGAGATTCGTGCAACAATTTTGGAGGGCTGGTCGGACATGCTCGACGGCAAAAAGCCCAAAATCACCGCCGACGCCGCCGCAAAACTTGCCACGGCGTTTGAAAAACTGTCGGTAAACCGCAAATCGCTTACATATATATATGAAGCATACGAGCAACTTACCGACGAATATATGCGCAATATCCAGAATACAACAAAAACGCCCGAAAAACAGGCGCTGCTAAAACATCTCCAAACAGCGCGTAAATTCATGGATAATGTGATTGTTAAACTTAATAAGGAAATTTTAGACAATGATTAAAAGCTCGAATAACATTGGCTTCTGTCGACTTCTGTCGATTCACATCGAAAAAATCGCAGGCTTCTTATATATTGTATATCTCAAACACAAAGCCGACCGTCTGGAAAAACGCCTGAAAACCCCGCATTATATTGTAAAATGGTGCGGCAAAGTGATAATTATCAGCCATGCGCAATTCAGGTACAACCGGCAAAAGGGCTTGTTTCCCAAATCGTTTACCGCTACCGAACTGAAAGCAATCGCACTTTATTGCACAAAAAAATATGACAAAAAAGGAAATCGCAGAACTCGAAAAACGTTTTCTTGAACGCTCGCAGTTTGTGTATAAGGCAACGCTCGAAACGCTCGACCGTGAAACGCCCGAACAGCAGGAAGCACGCATCAAGCGACTGCTTAAACCGCAAAATTACGGCGAGTTTTTCAATTATTATTTCGGCAAGGACACGCCCGTTCCGCTGGCTGACTGCGATTGCGCCTGGTATCATACCGACGTTTACAAACAATTGTATGATAAGCCTTTTATCACGCTGTTTAATTTGATATTCCGCGGCGGCGCAAAGAGTACTCATGCCAATCTGGGCTACCCCTTTGCGCTCAAACAGGCAGGATTGGCGAAGTTTTTTCTTGTGGTGGGAGCCAACGAGTTACGGGCTGCCATGCTTTTGCAGGATTTGCAGGTACAGTTTGAATGTAACAACCGAATTATTAACGATTTCGGCACACAGAAACTCGGCGGCTCATGGGCTGACGGACAATTTCAAACCGC
>JAITIA010000052.1 GCA_031279695.1 Prevotellaceae bacterium
AGCGATGCAATCCTACGGATTGCTCGATTGCTCAGCCTGTCATGTTACAATAATTTTTTGACCGACTTTATGGATAGACACTACTTGGTGATCCTCTAAGTTACTACTTGGTGATACTCTAAGTTACTACTTGGTGCCTGTCCGAAAACTCGGATACACGCAACCGCCGTCCCCGCAGGCACTGTTACTGACAACATATTAGCAAATTAGCAAATTTCTCCGTATATTTGCAGCGTTTAAGAAAACGATTTATATGACAGAGTTATTGAAAACAAGTGCCTTAACAGTAAATCCGGGTGTTGAGCAACCGCCTCTTGTTAATCCCGAAGCGCTGAAACGCATTGCAAAAAACAAAAAAAAATCGCTTACCGTCGAACAGTATGTCAAAGGTATTGTCGAAGGCAATATAACGATACTTGGCAGAGCTATCACCCTGGTAGAGAGCCTGCTCGACGAACATCAGGAGATGGCTCAGGCAATTGTCGAAAAATGTTTGCCACTGTCGGGAAATTCGGTGCGTATAGGCATCACCGGAGTGCCCGGAGCGGGGAAAAGTACTTTTATAGAGGCTTTTGGGAAAAAAATCACTTCTGTCGGGCACAAACTCGCCGTGCTTGCCATCGACCCGAGCAGCGAACGCTCGAAAGGCAGTATTTTGGGCGACAAAACGCGAATGCTTGAACTGAGTTGCGACGCAAATGCCTTTATCCGCCCCAGTCCTTCGGCAGGCTCGCTTGGCGGAGTGGCTCGCAAAACGCGCGAAACGGTGATTCTGTGCGAAGCCGCCGGATTTGATACCATATTTATTGAAACTGTGGGAGTTGGGCAGTCGGAAACCGCTGTGCATTCGATGGTCGATTTTTTCCTTCTGTTGATGATTTCCGGCGCCGGCGACGAATTACAGGGCATCAAACGCGGCATAATGGAAATGGCTGATATGATTGTGATTAACAAAGCCGATGGCAGCAACGTAGAAAAAGCGATGCAGGCAAAAGCACAGTATCAGAGCGCAATGCACCTGTTTCCACCGCCGGCTTCGGGCTGGACGCCCAAAGTTATGACCGTGTCGTCAATAGCAAAAACCGGACTTGCCGAAGTCTGGGATGCAATTGGCGAATATGTGCAAACAACCCGCAGCAATGGGTTCTTCCTGTCGAACAGGCGGGAACAGACCGGCTTCTGGATGCACGAAACAATCAGAGAATCACTGCAAAACAACTTCTATTCAAATCCCCAAATACAGTTGCTGCTCTCCGACTGCGAGAAGCAGGTTGCGGGAGAAGAAATATCCTCGTTTGTTGCCGCAAAAAAGCTGTTAGACAGATATTTTGAGTTGAAAAATCATATCAAAACATCATAAAAATGTACAGTATATATATAAAGGAAATTGTTTCATTTTTTGCTTCGATAACCGGCTGCGTTGTAATTATTGTATTTCTGGCGCTTACCGGCTGGTTTATGTGGCTCAACCCCGGCGAATTTAATATTCTCGATTCAGGTTACGCCAATATCGACACTTTGTTTTTCATCGCTCCCTGGGTGTTTCTCTTTCTGATTCCGGCAATTACGATGCGCAGTTTTGCCGAAGAACGCAAAACGGGAACAATAGAATTGCTGCTGACTTATCCAACCGGAGAGATGCAACTTGTTGTTGCCAAATATTTTGCGGCGATAACACTCATTCTTCTCTCGCTCACACCCTGTCTGGTCTATTATTTTACAGTGTACTTTATTGGTAATCCGGTTGGTAACATCGATACCGGAGGCGTTTGGGGCTCGTTTGTCGGCTTGTTTTTTCTCGCCTCCGCCTACGCCTCAATCGGCATTTTTGTATCCTCACTTACCGACAGTCAGATTGTTGCTTTTATTGTTTCGGCAGTTCTCTGTTTTTTTGTTTATTCCGGTTTCGACGGAATTGCGCTGCTCTCGCCACTGAAACCGGTAAATACATTTCTTGTATCGATGGGGATAAACGAACACTATAAATCGTTGAGCAGAGGGGTGATAGACTTGCGCGACCTGATTTATTTCGTCGCTCTTATCTCCATATTCATCGGAGGCGCACGTCTGAAACTTCAATCCCGCCGCTGGCAATAATTTTTTTTAATTAATGGAACGTACAAAAATAGCAAATTTTATAAAGGAACATCATGTTTTGACACTTGCAACCTGCGTCGATTCAACGCCTTACTGCTCGAATATGTTTTATATATTGATAGAGGACGAATTTTGTCTGGTTTTTCTCTCCGGCAAGGAAACGCGCCACATTGCCGAAGCCCTTAAAAACCAAACGGTGGCAGGTTCAATTGTGCTCGAAACCGAAACTGTTGGACAAATTCAGGGTTTACAGTTTTGCGGCAAGTTTTCAAAATTACCCCGACATCTTCGTATAAAGGCTAAAAAGCAGTATCTGAAACGTTTCCCTTATGCAATATTCTCAGGAGCGCAGTTGTGGATTATCAAAATTCATTATGCCAAACTTACCGACAATCGTTTTGGATTCGGCAAAAAAATCATCTGGCACAGCGTGGTTAGTGATTAGTGGGCAAGTGCCTGTGGTGGTGGACAGTCTATGCGAGATCTTAAATCAACAATTTTTACATTCAATCCCTCGCGGGACGGTATTTTCGATGTTGGCTCGCGTTTTCTACCAACATTCCGTTCCTCACGGGATGAATGATGCGTCAACGAAGCTTATGCACATATTATATCCGATTTTATACAGATTGAAAAAAATCATTCTGAAATAACGGCAGTTTTATAAAATTTATATACTTTTGCAGAAAAATTGCAGGTCGAACTGTTCGATACAATATACAACATAACATACAGCAGTCCAACATGCAAACTTAAATTATAAACAGATGAAGAAAGTTTTTTTACTTGATGCATTTGCATTGATATTCAGAGCGCATTATGCATTTCTACAACGTCCGGTTACCACGTCCAAAGGCAACGATGTTTCGGCTATTTTCGGCTTCACCAAGAGCCTGCAGGAGGTTTTGAAAAAGGAACAGCCCAGCCATATTGCCGTTGTTTTCGACCCGCCGCAAGGCTCGTTCCGAAGCAGGCTGTTTCCCGACTATAAGGCGCATCGCCTGCAAACTCCCGAAGCTATAATCCACGCTGTACCAGTCATTAAGCAGATTATTGCCGCCTACAATATCCCCGTTATCGAAGTTCCCGACTACGAAGCGGACGACGTTATCGGAACACTTGCCCAACGCGCTGCCCGCGAAGGCTTTGAAGTTTATATGATGACCCCCGACAAGGATTACGGTCAGCTGATTGACCGCAATATTTATATTTATAAACCCAAACGATCGGGCAACGAGGTGGAAATTGTTGGCACAGAGGCGCTTTGCGAGCAGTATAAAATCAACAATCCCAAACAGATTATCGATATTCTTGCCCTCTGGGGCGACGCCGCCGACAATATTCCGGGTGCGCCGGGTATTGGCGAAGTTACTGCCACTAAATTAGTTAGCGCTTATGGCGATATTGACGGAATCTACAACAATATCGACCAGCTGAAAGGTAAACAAAAAGAATCGCTTGAACAGAACAAAGAGCAGGTGATGCTTGCCCGACAACTTGTAACTATCATTACCGATGTGCCTTGCGAGTGGAACGAAGAGGCGATGGCTGTGAAACCACCCAATATCGAACGTTTGAAACAACTGTTTGCCGAATACGAATTTTCGTCGATGCTCAGAGACCTTTCGGCGGATAAACCCAAAGTCGGGCTTGCCCAAATGTCGCTTTTCGACAGTTTTCCCGCCAAACAAGAATCTTCCCAACAGGAGGAAACAAAACAGCATAAAACTATTGACGATGTTGAGCATCAATACGTTCAGGTGTCCGACGACAAAGATATCGACCTGCTGATACAAAGGCTGGAAACATCGACCGAATTTTGCTTCGATACCGAAACAACAAGCGTTAATTCGTTCGACTGCCGTCTGGTAGGAATGTCGTTTGCCATCGAACCTCGCCAAGCATGGTATGTGCCGGCGTTCCCAAACAGCATCGAAAAAACCCGTAACCTGCTCAACCGTTTCAAACCCGTTTTCGAGAACGACGCCATTGCCAAAATCGGACAAAATCTGAAATTCGATATCGAGGTGCTAAACACTTTTGGAATACGGGTGAACGGAGCGCTCTACGATACAATGCTGATACACTATCTGTTGAATCCCGATTCGCGGCACAATATGAATTATCTGTCGGAAACTTATCTCAACTATTCGCCCGTCCCAATCGAGGCGCTGATAGGCAAAAAAGGCGCCAGCCAGCGCACTATGGACGTTGTGCCGATAAACAAAATCACCGACTATGCCGCCGAAGACGCCGACGTCGCTCTTCAGTTGAAAATCAAACTGTTCGATATTCTAAAAAAAGGAACAATGCAAAATCTTTATACCAATATTGAAGCGCCGCTTGTAACCGTTCTTGCCGATATGGAGGCTGCCGGCGTCAGTATCGACAAAAATTGCCTGCACGACCTTAATATCCAATATACCGGCGAGTTACACGAACTCGAAAAAACAATCAGAACAATGGCAAACGAGCCGACGCTCAACATTTCGTCGCCCAAACAACTTGGCATTGTGCTGTTTGAAAAACTCAATATTGCCGGCGCCAAAGTCAAAACAACCAAAACCAAACAGTATGCCACCGACGAGGAAACGCTGCTCTCGTATAAGGACAAGCATCCGATTGTGGAACAGATACTTGAACACCGGAGTTTGAAGAAACTGCTCTCGTCGTATATCGAATCGCTGCCCACCTTGCTGAACCGACATACGGGGAAAATACATACTTCGTTCAATCAGGCTGTTGCATCAACCGGACGATTAAGTTCCAATAATCCCAATCTGCAAAATATACCTATTCGCGAAGCTCGCGGACGCGAAATCCGCAAGGCTTTTATCCCTTCAAATCAGGAATATATACTTCTGTCGGCAGACTATTCGCAAATCGAACTCCGTCTGATGGCGCACCTGAGTCAGGACGCAGGAATGATAGAGGCATTCAACAATAATGAAGATATTCACGCCGCAACAGCTGCAAAAATCTATCACGTCGATATTTCGGAAATATCAAAGGAACAGCGGTCGCGGGCAAAAACGGCGAATTTCGGAATAATTTACGGCATTTCCGTGTTCGGGCTGGCGCAGCGGCTGAATATTCCGCGCTCCGAAGCCAAACTGCTAATCGACGGATACTTTGCCACTTATCCCAAAGTCCGCGAATATATGGACAATATAATCCGATCGTCGCAAACAACAGGCTATGTGGAAACTGTCTTTGGACGGCGCAGACTTTTGCGCGACATCAATTCGGGCAACGCCGTGATGCGCGGAATGGCGGAACGCTATGCCATAAATGCTCCAATTCAGGGAACTGCCGCCGATATTATCAAAATAGCAATGATCAATATCAACCGTTTTCTCAACCGGTCGAACATGAAAACAAAAATGATTTTGCAAGTGCACGACGAACTTGTGTTCGACGTATATTTGCCTGAATTGGACGAGGTGAAAACAATGGTTGTCGATTACATGCAAAATGCCACTCAACTAAGTGTTCCACTGATTGTTGAATGCGGTACAGGCAACAACTGGCTGCAAGCGCACTGACAATGTTTAGGGAACTTATAATAATTGCGATTTTTTATTTTAGGTGCGTTACGGTATTCAATTTAATATTTTTAAAAGATTTAGCCCTTCCCTCCGGTTGAAAAAAAGATTGAGATGCTTATTGATAATTACCTGCGGTGGCGGCAATGCAGAGGCGGAAAGTCCCGCAGGGACGATACTTTATTCAGTGGTTAGTGATTAGTGGTTAGTGATTAGTGAATAATTTTGATTTTGGAGATTATACTTGGCCCCCGCATTTGAAGGAGTATAAAGCCCCTGATGAAATTCAGGATTATCTTCGTTCCAAAGTGCGGAGATTTGATTATTTTCAGGAAACAGATAACTGGTTGATTACTCATTTTTTATATCAGGGACAGTATCAAATTGGTATATATGATAAAATAATGGATACAGCTTGTGTTGCTCACATTGTCGACAGCAATGACGGAGAATATTTTATTATCAGTTTCGGAGAAATAGTTGGGATTGATGAAACAACAATATATGCTAAATTAGACGCTCAGTGGGTAAAAGATGCGTGGGTAGGAAAAACCAGTACGTTGATTTCTGTCCCCAGCACGGAGAACAAATTGAGCGACTGCGCAAAAAGTTTCCGGTTGTGAGTGAAGAGGATAATCCTTATTTGCTGATATATAAGATAAACTGAATTGTGAAAAAACTATAACAATGAAACAT
>JAITIA010000077.1 GCA_031279695.1 Prevotellaceae bacterium
ACAATAAAATAAAATATACGCCCAATGCAGGAGCAGTGTTTATCGATAGTCTGCGCTACATTTTGACCGGCTGCTCCACTAATCCGCGCAGGGATTCGGCAACGGTTTATATTGCCGCACTGCAGTCGGAAGCGCTCAATTACGTTGCCTGCAACGGTCAATCAATTAGACTTGGTATGAAAACAATATCGGGAGTAACGTATCACTGGTTCGACCATGAAACCGGAGGAGCGGCGCTGGCAAACAATAGTGCAACATATACCGTCAGCAAAAATGCCAACCTGACGGAAACCTTCTGGGTTGAGGCTCGCTATGGTTCAATCGTCTTCAAAAGATATAAGATAGAACTGCATTTGAGCGATAACTGCGGAGGAACACAACCTCCTTTGGGATGCGCTGCCGACGGTACCGTAATCTGGAAAGAAGATTTTGGCGGCAACAACACTAACGACGACCGTGTCAGTTCCATGCCGCTGCCAGCCAATGTTACGTCCTATACTCACATGCAGACCGACGCTCTGTCGGGAGACAAAATCTATGCTCTGGTGAAACACAACAGTTATACCAACAGTGGCAACTGGCATACCGACTTCAGCGACCATACATATCCCAACGATAAGTTGCGCGGCTACATGTTTATGTCCAACGCTTCGGACAATACAAACGACGTTCTATATCAAAACAAGATAAAAGGACTGTGCGGCGGCGATATCTACATATCGCTGTGGGCAACAAATCTGAATATACAGACGCCGGTACAAGAAACTCAGCGACCGACATTCAGAATTGAACTCTGCGACAGTCTTAATGTTGTTGTTGCCTCGTATATCACAACTGTTATACCGCAAACCGCTACGCCAACCTGGTACACTTACGGCTTTGGAGCGTATATCGATGCAAGTTACGACTCGCTCACTCTGCGCATCTACACCAACACTGCGGGCAGCAATGCCGGCAACGATTTTGTTATTGACGATATCGAAATACGCCTCTGCGCCCCGCCTGTAACCGTCGCCCAACCACGAGCCAACGATACTCTTGTCTGCACAGGCTCATCGATAACTCTCACAGGCTCATACAGCGACCCTGCGGTTGCCGCTCCAGAGTCGAAATGGTTGTACAGCGAAACAGGTAATATCAACAATCCTGCCGAATGGACAGAAGTGCCGGGTAGCGGAGTATCCGGCGGAAGCAACACTGTGAGCAATAATTTAACACTGTCGCCCACAATTACCGATATGACTGGCTACTACCGCATGGTTGCGGCTGAGGCGTCCAAAATAGATAAGCCGAAATGCCGCTCTATGTCGCGAGTAATCTATCTCGATGTAGTGAAAGGCATGATACCGCCCGATATTCGCGTATATGTGAAGCCCGACGCCGGCACTATTGCTCTTAGTACATACATCGACAGTCTTCCATACAACTATACCGTTGCATGGGAGCCAACAGCCGATTTCCAGACGCCCAACAGCCGAGGAATCCTCGACATATCGAACTGGAATATTCCCCGTACAGGTACGTATAAATATACTGTTACTGGAACATCTGGCTGCGGCACATACATAGCAAAAGCATACGTTCAGAGTATAAGTAAATACGACAAAACGGAAACAATATACATCTGCAAAGACCTGCCGAACAGTCGCACACTCAATCTTCACCGCCTGTTTGGGCTGCGCACAGCGAATGAAACATCGGCATGGACATACCCTAACGACGGTACCTACAATATAATTGCCAATAACATATCGACTGTTGCCGGCGGACATCATGCTGGCGCAAAACTGTTCGACGTTTTGAAAGCCTTCAACGACGCAGGAAACGCCACCATTGTTGCAAGTGGTATATACGAGCATAGCCTCAATCATAAAAAGTTTGAGATATGTTACACCGACGGCACAGTGAAAAAAACAATAATACTGATTGTTTATTAATTTGACGATTAACGACTGCCAATTGACAACTTTTGATTGACGATTGGCAGTTTTGTGTTTTATATTAACAATTGATAGTTTTGTGTTTTGTATCGATGATTTTTGATTGATAATTGATCATTAGAGCCTACGGCGGCAGGTGCAGACGAATAACATGTAGTTCCAACTCAGGAAATATGAGGGTTGTTAGTTTGCCAATCACAGAATATCCTTCATTGGATTAATATTCTCCAATAGGTAAACTTATTTGTAGGCATATTGGCGTTTCACGCAACGCCAATACCGCGCCGCTGTTCGGCTCTATTTTTCTATTCCGACGAGGCTCTACTTCATTATGTCTATCAATGCAAACTTTGCCTGCCTTAGTTGTAACTATTATTTCATAGTGATTTTTGGGATTTATATTACAGATAAAAGCAGTAGTACTACATAAAATGATGCACAAACACTCAACAATATTAACAGACTATGCTACCGCACCATTGCGAAACGATTATACACTATATATAAATAGCAACCGTAATATTGCGGAACGGTAGAATACCGAGTGTAAATATATGCCGTAATATTGCGATACTATCATATACCATATATAAATAGTATCTGTAATCTTACGGAGCGGTAGAATATTGAATATAAATGTGTGCCGTAACATTACGGAACTGTAGAATGTTGAATATAAATGTGTGCCGTAATACTACGGAACGATAGAATACTGTGTATAAAAGTATGCCGTAACATTACGGAACGGTAGAATACTGTGTATAAAAGTATGCCGTTGTTCGGACGAGGCTGTGCCTCGTCCGGTTTATCCCGTTGTTCGGACGAGGCTGTGCCTCGTCCTGTTTATCTTGGCAGACTGCGCCTGCCAACAAAGGTGCAAATGCAGGCACAGCCTGCGTAGATAGAGTGGACAAGGTAGAACCTTGTCCCAGCAGCCGTGGCTGGTTCGCTGCCGCAGGCTGAAGCCAGCGGTTAATAAAGTGCCGTCCCGCAGGGACTTTGGGACATGGCAGAGTTTTCTGCATAAATCAATAGCACCTCAAACTTTTTTTGAACCGAAAATCCATCTAATCTGCGTTATCTGGTGTGCTTTTGGCGCAATCTCGTTTCAGCAGGGTGGGGTAGGGGAGTAGCCACTGTTATAATCAAAAAAATCGTATCTGATATGTCTTTGTATTTCAGCGAAATCAAACAAAATATTTTTGTATTAAAAAAATGTTTTGTACTTTTGCAGCGTTTTTTTAGACAGGATTAATTTAAAAACGTAAAAATTTATTAATGAATATGGCTTTAATTTCAATACATCCGTCTCTTGCAGTTTGTTTTTTTATGCTGGTCTTTTCCATAACGCGATATTATTATGCCGGAAGGGCTTGTAACGGTGAAAAATATTATCGGCAATTCCGAAATTTCAATATCATTACTGCAATTATTTTGGTAATTGCAACGATTGCGGTTTTTATACGTAAAGACTTGTGGTTGTCGCAGTTTTTAATATTTTAAATTCCAAAGATTGCTCTGTTTTATTACTGAAAAAAAGTATCAAGTATGTATAATAAAGTAACATTAATTGGACACGTCGGACGCAATCCCGAAATTCGCTATCTCGATAAAGGCGTGGCATTTGTGTCCCTGTCGGTAGCCACAACGGAGAAGGTGAAGGATCACAGCGGCGAAATAAGAGAATATACCGAATGGCACAATGTGGTATTTTGGCGAAATATGGCCGAAGCGGTGGACAAATATGTCAAAAAAGGTCATCTTATTTTTGTTGAAGGCAAATTGAGAACCAGAACATGGGACGATCAGAACGGTCAGAAAAGATATACTGCCGAAATTGTTGCCGAAACGCTTAAACTGCTCTCCCGCAAAGAAAACAGCAGCCCGCCGCCAAGCAAACCGCCGGTCAGTGCGGTGAACAACGGGGCTGATAATCCGCCTTTTTGATTTTTGATTGATGATTTTTGATTTTTGATTAGCGGCGGGTCGGTCGGGCGCAAGTCTGAAATCGGTCGAATTTGCCTTTGCGCCTCGAGTGCAAGTCTGAAATCTCCGGATGCAGCGCCGGTGATGATTTTTTATACATCGTTGTGGCGACAAAATAACCTGTCAGCGATAATCGTCCCGTCAGGGACGAAATGTTGGTGGAAAACGCAAGCCCGACCCAAACACCGTCCCGTCAGGGACGTAACGTAAAATCGTCGATTTTGCCGGCCTCGTCCTGCGGATTGTTCGATTGCTCAGCCTTTCATTTCAAAATATTTTCCAAAAACTCTAATTTTTCCCCCTCAATTCTTATATTTCGCCAACTCTGCGGAATATTTTTTGTTAAAATACGTCGAAATAAATCCTTTGTTCACAGACCTTAATTCCGAATTACGGACTTGGTTTTGAAAATCTATTTGTCGATAAATTGAAAAAGCATTACTTTTGCGCGTTTTTTTAACGATATACAATTATATAAAGAATTAGAAGATGAAAACACCGGGAAGAATTAGAATCAGCGAACTGCTGAAATCGACGGAAACAGGCAGCGAATTTGTTGTAAAAGGCTGGGTCAGAACAAAAAGGGCAAGCAAACATATTGCGTTTATTGCTCTGAACGACGGCTCGACTATCCACAATATCCAACTTGTGGTGGACGTCCCCAATTTCGACGGGGAAATTTTGAAACAGATAACTACGGGCGCATCAATCAGGGCGGTAGGCGTTTTGACCGAATCGACGGGCAGCGGGCAGCCGGTGGAACTGCAAGTTAAAAATATCGAAGTTTATGGAACCGCCGACGCTCAAACCTATCCTCTCCAAAAAAAGGAGCATACCTTTGAATTTCTGCGCGAAATTGCTCATCTGCGCCCTCGTACCAATACTTTTGGCGCCGTGCTGCGCATCCGGCACGCAATGGCTTTCGCTATCCATAAATATTTCAACGATAACGGCTTTTACTATCTTCATACCCCGATTATCACCGCCTCCGACGCCGAAGGCGCTGGCGCAATGTTTCAGGTAACAACACTCGAACTCGACCAGTTGCCTAAAACAAAAAACAATGTAATTGACTATGGTCAGGACTTTTTTGGCAAACGTACTTCGCTCACCGTGTCGGGGCAACTCGAAGGCGAATTGGGCGCAATGGCTCTGTCGCAAATATATACTTTCGGACCCACTTTCCGCGCCGAAAACTCTAATACCCCGCGACATCTTGCCGAGTTCTGGATGATAGAACCCGAAATGGCATTCTACGAAATAACGGAAAACATGGATCTTGCCGAAGATTTTATCAAATATCTGGTTAAATATGCTCTCGACAACTGCGCCGACGACCTCGCTTTTCTCAATAAAAAAGACCCCGAACTTGTTGCCCGTCTCGCGGGCGTTGTCGATACCGCATTTGTCCGCCTCGACTATACCGAAGGCGTGGAAATACTCGAAAAATCGGGCGTCCGGTTTGAATATCCCGTATCGTGGGGCGCCGATTTGCAGGCTGAACACGAACGCTATCTTGTTGAAAAACATTTTGGCAAACCGGTAATCCTGACAAACTATCCGAAGGAAATCAAGGCATTCTATATGAAACAGAACAGCGACGGCAAAACCGTGCGCGCAATGGACGTGCTGTTTCCCGCCATTGGCGAAATTATTGGCGGCTCGCAACGCGAAGAAAATTTCGATACGCTCAACGCCCGCATCAACGAACTTAAAATCCCCGTCAAAGACCTGTGGTGGTATCTCGAAACACGCAAATTTGGCTCCGCTCCACACAGCGGGTTCGGGCTCGGCTTTGAACGATTGCTGCTTTTTGTTACCGGAATGACTAATATCCGCGACGTTATCCCCTTCCCGCGCACTCCCAAAAATGCTGATTTTTAACACTGAACACAATGGCAACAACAGAATATCGAGCATACATGCAGTCGCCCGTCGGAATAGTGATAATTGAAGCAAACGACAGTTTCATCACTTCGGTGCGCCTGACGCAGGACTGTAGGGGACAGCAGAATACACCACCACTGCCGCCTCATTTGCAGCAATGTATCGAGCAGATTAACGAATATTTTGCAGGCAAACGTCAAGATTTTAACCTCCCCGTCGAACAACACGGTACGGAATTTCAAACAAAAGTATGGGACAAACTGCGTGAAATTCCCTACGGAACAACCATTTCCTACCTCGAGCTGGCAAAACGGCTGGGCAACGCAAAACTGACCCGCGCGGTGGGCGGAGCAAACGGCAAAAATAAACTCTGGATAATTGTCCCCTGTCATCGCGTAATTGGCAGCGACGGCAGCCTCACGGGATACGCCGGCGGCGTCCACTGTAAACAGCAACTGCTGGAACATGAACAGAATACCCTCGTAAACGGTTAAGAAAATCAGCAATCATCCATGCGCAAATTCAACTTGTGTATATTTTTATTTTGCCTCTGGTCGGGATTGGCGTCGGCGCAGACAGAGCCGGTGCAACTATCCGACTCGGCAATAGTTAGCCTGCTGACCTGCACTCCTGCCAACGAGGTGTATTCACTTTACGGACATACGGCAATCAGAATTTACGACCCTGCCATAAGATTCGACGTGGTTTTCAACTACGGGATGTTCGACTTTTCGGCTCCGAATTTCATCTACCGCTTTGCACGCGGCGAAACCGA
>JAITIA010000089.1 GCA_031279695.1 Prevotellaceae bacterium
AAAGCCACCGGTTAATAAAGTGTCGTCCCTGCAGGACTTGCTGCCGCAAGCAATCACAAAAATCATTAAAATCACCTTAAAATCACAGTTCAGACAATTCCGCCGCAGGCATTAATCACTAACCATTAACCACTAATCACTAATAAAGTCCCTGCGGGACTTTGGGACATAGCGGAGTTTTTTGCATAAATCAAGAGCATCTCAAAAAAAGATTTAGCCTGATATCTAAAAAACAGTTACAGTACAGGATATTGATAAAAAACGTAGAAAAATGAATGTTTCGACTTTTGAAGCACCCAGATAACGCAGATTTTAACGGATTTTTACCATGATTTTTTCTGTTTTCGGATAATTTCCTTAATTTTGTCGCCAAAAAATTAAGAAAATTGGATTATAAAATAATAGATAAATATTTTGCAGAACTGAATGACAGGCAAAAGCAACAGATTGAAAATATGCATAATATATATTCGTGCTGGAACGAGCGCATCAATGTTGTTTCCCGCAAAGACGTCGATAATTTATATACAAAACATGTGCTGCATTCGCTGTCGATTGCCAAAATCGTGTCGTTTTTGCCTCATGCCCGCGTGCTGGACGTCGGCACGGGCGGCGGATTTCCCGTTGTTCCTCTGGCTGTACTGTTTCCCGAAACGGAATTTTTTGCCGTCGATTCCGTAGGAAAAAAAATAAAAGTGCTTGAAAATGTTTGTCGTGAATTGGATATTCGCAATATTGAAGCACGATGCGACCGCGCAGAAAATATCACCGGCAAATTCGATTTTGTTACAGGCAGAGCAGTTACTTCGCTGCCCGATTTTTACGGGCTGACGCGGAATAAAATAAAATCGAAAAACGCACATACTCTGCATAATGGAATAATCTGTTTGAAGGGCGGAAATCTTGACACAGAAATAGCCGACACACTGAAAAAATATCGACTGTTGCCTGACAAAATACGGGAATATGAAATATCGAATTTCTTTGACGAAGATTTCTTTTCGACAAAAAAAATACTTTATATACAAGTTCAAAATCACTGAAAATGAAAATACTTACCCAAGCGCAAATCAAGGCTGCCGACCAATATACCATTGAACATGAGCCGATAGCCTCAATTGACCTGATGGAAAGAGCATCGACGGCAATTGCACTGTGTATCAGCAAGAATATCGACAAGCGCCTGCCGCTGCTTTTCCTTGTCGGCAAGGGAAACAACGGTGGCGACGGGCTGGCTGTTGCGCGGATTTTGCACGTAAAAGGCTATCGTTGTTCGGTTTATCCCGCTTTCGGCAAACAGCCGCTCTCGCCCGACTGCGAACTGAATCTTAATCGCCTGCCCGATGGAGTACAAATGCTTGACAGTATTGACAATATCTCCACAGAAACGATTATTGTTGATGCATTGCTGGGAACGGGCGTTTCGGGCGAATTGAAAGAGCCGGCACGCAGTTTGATTGTGAAAATAAATAAATTAGGT
This sequence comes from Prevotellaceae bacterium, assembly GCA_031279695.1. GTDB lineage: Bacteria > Bacteroidota > Bacteroidia > Bacteroidales > UBA932 > JAIRLF01. Next base: position 1,481 of record JAITIA010000089.1, read on the forward strand.
AATACCAAAATATCCATCGATTTGCCTTCGGGAATGAAAACCGAGTTTGGCAATGCCGAGCAGACCATTCTCAAAGCCGATATAACTCTGACACTGGAATTTCCCAAACTTGCAATGCTGCTTCCCGAATCCGGCGAAATGGCGGGAACGATTGCCGTTGTCCCAATAGGGTTAAACAAAAAATACATGGAACAGGCTGATACAAAATATCATTATATCGACCCTGACTTGATAACAAACATCTTGAAACAGCGTCGCAAGTTTGCGCACAAAAATGTTTACGGACATGCCCTGCTGATTGCGGGATCACGGGGAATGACAGGGGCGGCAATTCTGGCTGCCGGCGCCTGTCTCCGCTCTGGTTGCGGGCTGCTGACGGTGCATGTTCCTGACTGTGAACGTCTGGCTTTACATGTCTCGTGCCCTTCGGCAATATTAAGTCTCGACGAGGCGGAAACGTTTTCTGCGCCGCCTCAAAATCTCGACAAATACAGTGCGACGGGCTTGGGCTGCGGCATCGGGACGGGGTCGAAAACTGTGACGGCGGTTGCCAAACTGCTGAAATCTACGAAAATACCAATGGTTATCGATGCCGATGCGCTCAATATTATTGCCGAAAACAAAGAGTTGCAGACGCTTGTTCCGCCAAACTCAATTTTAACGCCTCATTTAGGCGAATTAAAACGATTGATTGGGCAGTGGAAAAGCGAAGAAGATAAAGAGATGAAAGTGGCGAAACTGTCGGCAAAACTGAAATCGACAATCGTAGTAAAAGGCGCGCACACAGCAATTTATATGCCCGACGGGAATATTTATTTCAACTCGACAGGCAACGCAGGAATGGCAAAAGCCGGCAGTGGCGACGTTCTCACTGGACTGATAACCGGACTGCTTGCCCGCGGATACAGCCCTGCCGAAGCAGCCATTTCAGGCGTTTATTTCCACGGTCTTGCCGGCGACCGTGCAAAAACAAAGCACGGAGAAGAAAGCATGAACAGCCTCGACATTGTCAATCAGTTAGCGATTAGTTGATTAATGATTAGTCGGTTACTCTGTGAGATTTGTATAACACATAGAGATACGGAACTATTGACGAATAATTTTCGGCTTAAAAGGCACGATTATTTCACGGCAAATTTATTTTTTTTCAAATAAATTTTACTGTTTCAATTAAAAGCAGTACTTTTAGCCCGCGAATTATAAGATGTAATGATGCATATTTTGCTTAGAATAGTACTGATAATGTTGGTTTTATTCTCTGGAAACACTGTTTCCGGAGCAGGCGATTCTGCCAGAATAGGGCTGGTATTAAGCGGAGGAGGGGCGAAAGGAATGTTCCATATAGGCGTTTTGAAGGCACTCGAAGAACACGAAATCCCTGTCGATTTTATTACCGGAACTTCTATTGGCGCAATTGTGGGCGGACTGTATGCAATGGGATACAATATCGATGAAATGTACAACTATTTTTCGTCCCGTCATTTCGACGATGTTCTGAAAGGCGTTATCCCTGCAAAGTACCGTTTCTATTCGCAGGAATTTGACGAAACTCCCGAACTGTTTTTTCTCCGTTTCGATATTAAGGGGCGGAGTTTCAAGCCCGTGCTGCCTACCAACCTCATCCCGCCCTACCGTCTGGATTTGGAATATATCCGCCTCACTTCGGAAGCAACGGCTGCCTGCCGCAATAATTTCGACAGCCTGATGATACCTTTTCGCTGTGTTGCCTCCGATATCAGCGTCCACAAACCTTACGTGCTGAAATCGGGAAATTTGGGAACGGCAATACGCGCATCAATGTCCTATCCCTTTGTGTTTAAACCGGTACTGATTGACTCGATTCTGCTTTTCGACGGCGGTTTCTACAATAATTTTCCATGGAATATTATGGTGGAAGACTTCAATCCCGACTTCATCATCGGCAGTCAATGCGCAGCAAACAACGACCCGCCCAAGGAAACGGATATTATTTCGCAGGTATCCAACATGCTGATTACTTACACTAACTACGAAATGCCGGACTCGCTGGGCGTGCTTGTCGAAAAACGTTTTACCGATGTGGGCGTGCTCGATTTCAACAGAATCAACGAACTGGTGGAGGCAGGATATTCCGAAACAATAAAGCAAATGGACAAAATCAAACAGCGCATACCTGCCCGACGGAGCAAAGCCGCTGTCGATGAACGCCGTCGCCGCTTCCGCAGCCGTTGCCTGCCACTGATTTTCGACGGAGCAAACGTTACCGGAGCAAACGAAAATCAGAATACTACCATAAAACGTATCATGACCAAAAACAAACAGTTGCGATACGACCATGCCCAACTTGAAACAAAATACTACAGCGTGCTGGCAATGAACCTTGTCAATTCGTTCTATCCCGCCGCCGAATACGATACCGCCCGTCAGGCTTATATTCCGACCTTCAGAATCACGCCCTCGCCAACTTTTAAGGCATATCTCGGCGGCAATATCTCGTCGGCAGCCGGCAGCAACATGCTCCATGCAGGCGTCGAAGCGCTTAGATGGAGCAAATACGTTACACGATTCAGAGCCGATTTTACCTTCGGCAAACTTTATTCGTATGCACAACTTGGTATGCGTCAGGATTTCCCGCTCACCTTCCCCTTCTTCACCGAAGCATATCTGACCGTTTCCGCCTACGATTTCTACCGCGGCAGTCAAGACCTTTTTTATGACGATATCCGACAAATATTTCTCAAAGAATACAACGGCTTTTTTACACTCAATGCCGGACGGGGCATCACCAAAAACTCGAAAGTGAGGCTCGGCTTCAACAGCGGCGTGTGCAATGTGCACTACAACAATGCCGAAGTGTTTAAATCGACCGACACGCTGAGCCGCTTCAACTTTCCGTTTTTTTCGCCACATCTTGTTATCGACAAAAATACACTCAATTTTAAACAGTATGCCACCGAAGGACATTATCTCAAAATCTCACTCAAAGGAGTCTGGGGCTGGGAAAAATACAGAAACACACAGTATATCGACGTCGAAACACAGTCGCACTCATGGCTTTCGGCAAGAATGATCAGCGATTATTACTTTAACATCAATAAATTTATTTCGATAGGATTCTATCTCGAACTGATGATGTCGGGGCAAATAAAATTCTTCGATTATTATCCAACAATCGACATTTTGCCGGTTTTTCAGCCCACGCCCCACAGCAGAACCTTTCTGCTTGAAAACTACCGCGCAAACACTTTTGTTGCCGCAGGCGTCAAGCCAATATTCAAACTGGGGAAAAACTTTTCGCTGCAAACCGAAGCCTATATATTTCAACCATATCAAACACTTTCAAAGAACATGGACTACAAAAAACTGCCACATCCGCTGCTCTCGGGCGCAACGGCTGCCGTATGGCAAACGCCGGTTGGTCCGCTGAGCGTTTCGATTAACTATTATGAGAAGAATTACAGCAATTTGTATTTCATGCTCAATTTCGGATACCTGATTTTTAACAAAAAAGCGCTGGATTTTTAAAATGAATAAAATATCAATAATTTATAAATAAAAGAATATACAGATGAAAAAGTTAAGATTGATTTTTGTTGGAGGATTTCTTGGAGCAGGCAAAACGACGCTGCTGTGGAAACTTGCCGAATATATAAGCAAAAAAGGCTTGAAAACAAGTCTGATAACCAACGATCAGGCTCCGGCGCTTGTCGATTCAATGCTGCTCACCAGCAAAGGACTGAATGTGCAGGAAGTCAGCGGCAGTTGCTTCTGCTGCAATTTCAACGGGCTGACGGACGCCATTAAAAATGCCGGCGAAGACTGCGATGTGATTATTGCCGAACCGGTTGGCAGTTGCGTCGATTTGTATGCAACAATCATCCACCCGCTCAGACAGCGCTATGGCGACAATATCTCCGTTGCACCGCTCAGCGTGCTTGCCGACCCCGTCCGCCTGAAACCAATTGTGGAAAAATCCAACGCCGACCTGAGCGCCAGCACTGCATACATCTACAATAAACAGTTGGAGGAAAGCGATATTATTCTCGTTAATAAAATCGACACGCTTTTGCCGGCAAAAACCGAAGCGCTTGTTGCTCAAACGGCACAAAAATACACAAACGCAAAAGTGCTGCCATTCAGCGCTCTTACCTGCGAAGGTCTCGAAAACTGGGCGGAAACGGTTTTGACCACCGACGCCGAGATACGCCGCTCTATCCATGTCAATTATGTTACATACGCCAAAGGCGAAGCCGACCTCGGATGGCTGAACGGAATAGTGAAAATTACCGGCAAAAATGCCGACTGGGACGAACTGATTGGCAAAATATTAGACCGACTCGGCAAAACTTTTATCCAGAACAAATGCACCATAGCGCATCTGAAAATGCTTGGAATAAATGGCGATAAGGTTGTTACGGGCAGTATCACCGGCGAAAATACCCGCACGGCGCTCAACGGCTCTGCCGGAAAAGGCGACGAACTGATGCTCACAATTAATGCCCGCATCGACGCCTCGCCATCGAAACTGGCTGACATGGCGCTCGACGTGCTCGATAAAATACTCTCCGACAAATACTCTAACAAAGTGAAGGAGTGGAACTATTTCCAGCCCGGAGCCCCACAACCCACATATCGTGTATCTGTCAAAAAAACGAAAACAAATACGTATGTAGTTAGTGATTAGTGATTAGTGATTAGTGATTAGTGATTAGTGATTAGTGATTAGTGATTAGTGATTAGTGATTAGTGATTAGTGATTAATTGATTAATCATTAATCACTGAATAAAGTGCCCTCCCTGCGGGACTTTTGATTGCTATGACATCCATTTCTTAATAATATTCTAATAGATAGTGTTTGTCCGAAAACTCGAAAAAAATGGCATATCTGCAAAGTCCCGCAGGGACGACACTTTATTAACCGGTGGCTTCAGCCTGCGGATGGCGACCCCGCCACGGCTGTTGGGACAAGGTTCTACCTTGTCCACCCTATCCTTGCAGGCTGTGCCTGCATTTGCACCTTTGTTGGCAGGCGCAGCCTGCCAAGATAAACCGGACGAGGCACAGCCTCGTCCGAACAACGGGACTGCACATTAAATCAACAAATTTCACATTCCGTCCCTGACGGGACGGCGGTTACGTGGTTGGTTTGTATTTTCTACCAACATTCCGTCCCTGCGGGACGGTGGTTGCGTGGCAATCTCTTGACCGGCAAACACCGTAGAGACGGGGCGCGCCCCGTCTCTACATTGCGACGCACAACGCCGCCGCAAACAATCTTCGCAGAGACGCACGCCGTGCGTCTCTACA
>JAITIA010000184.1 GCA_031279695.1 Prevotellaceae bacterium
GACTGTCGTTTCATCGGGAAAACAAAAAGCACGATTACGGATTGACCGCCAAACAACAAAAGAAACAGTTCAGCAAAAAGAGAAAGGATGAAGGATATTTTCAGGAACGTTACGACGAACTGGACGCAGACAAGTTGACGACTGCACTTAACATGCTGAAAAATACGATAAAACATGGCATACTTGGAAGTTATGTCTTAATAGACAGTTGGTTTGTTACTGATTTTATGCTCAAAGAGATACGCAAAATACGCAAAGGGATGCTTCATGTTGTCGGAATGTGCAAGATGGACAAACGGAAGTTCGATATCGGCGGCAAGGAATATAATTCACAAACCATTGTCAAAATGAACGAAGTCAAACGCGGGAAGGTGCGTGAATCTCGCAAATTCCGGTCGCGATACATGGTAGTCGATGCAGAATACAAAGGGCAGCCCGTCAAGCTGTTCTACATCAAATACAAAAATGCCAGAAACTGGACCTTACTGCTCACAACCGACCTTTCTCTTTCGTTTACCAAAGCAATGGAACTGTACCAAAGCAGATGGAGTATCGAGGTGATGTTCAAGGAATGCAAACAATATTTACGATTTAGCAAAAAAAAAGGACATATCGAACATATCGATAAACGCAATGATATTGATGAATTACCTTGAAAAACTTTTGCCGTTGATGCGACAGGTTTACGACTTTACCTATCGACACGAAATAAAAAAGGAACGAGTTGATAATGAGGATAAAATATTTTCCATATACGAGCTTCACACGGATATAATCGTTAAGGGCATCAGGGAGATGAAGTTTGGTCATAAGGTGAATTTTGCGACGGGCAAGAGTAATTTGGTGCTTGCGGTGGATGTACTCAAGGGCAATCCTGAAGACAGTTCACTGTTTCAGCCGATGCTTGCGAAGGTGATAGATAAATACGGGATAGTACCGAGAGACAGTGCAACAGACGGAGGTTTTGCGAGTTTGGCAAATCTTCAAGATGCACAAAATAAAGGAATTATGAATATTGTTTTCAATAAAACAGTGGGCAGGATGCACAATATCACCAGCAGTTTGCACATGGAAACACGATTGAAAAAATGGCGTAGCGCTTTAAAGCAATCATATCAAATGTTAAGCGGGGGTTCAATTTGCGCCGCTGCAACTGGAAGGGCGAGTCTCATTTTAAGCAAAAAGTGTTGTGGAGTACGATAGCATACAACATTCGCGTCATGAGCGCCGCGTTGAGCATCGTCTGAGACGAAAAAAATGCGTATTTTATACAATACCAGTGGGATAACTATGTCTCATTGTGAACAAAAATTGCTGAAAATATATCAAAATTGCTAAAAAGCATATCAACGACAAAAATTGCCTGAAAAAAATCAAAGTTACTAAAATTAAAGGGTCGCAATGGAACAAAATTTTTAAAAAATGCTGACTTTATGGACAGACACTATTTAGTGTCTGTCTATTTTGAACCTAAACCTGAGTCATTTTGTTTTCTCACCCTGAACGAGGAGGCGTAAACTCCAAGCAGACACAGACCTGCGCAGACGCCGAAAGTAATATGTAAACTGTGCATGAATTGCGGATGCACTTCGGGCGTAATCACTTTGCCGCCTATCTGTAAAGCGATAGCCATCATGGCAATACCCATGCTAAAGGCTTGTCCCGTAAGTCGCATTGTTCCTGTGGTTGCCGAGGCTTGACCGTAGTATTTTTTATCTACCGAATTCATAATGACGTTGGTATTTGGCGACGAGAAAAGCCCGAAACCTGTGCCTAACAGTATCAGCAATGCAATGATTATGAACATGGACGTGTTTTCGGAGATAAAAACCAAACCCGTCAATCCGACGACAATCACCGCCATGCCTGCGGTGGCTAAAGCCGAAGCCGAAATACGGTCGGACAAGCGTCCGGAATACAGTGATACTAAGGATTGAACGCAAGCTTGCGGAATAAGTATAAATCCTGCCTGCTGAGCGTCGAACTCCCGTATATGCTGCAAATACAGGCTCATAACAAAAGCCACCGCCGACGTGGCAGCGTAGTTGATCAAAGCCGCCAAAGACGAGAGGCTGAAAATTCGATTTCCCGAAAATATATCGACGTTAAACACCGGATAAGCGCATCGTTTCTCGAAGGCAACAAATAAAACGAGCAAAAGCGTCCCCGCTGCTATGCAGGCAAATCCCTGAATTGATGGCAGTTTAGAAAATCCGTAAACCAAGCCGAAAAGTCCGACAGCATAGACAAGCGTTCCTGCAAAATCGAATTTTTCACCTTTGGCTTCAATCCATTCGCCTTTCAAAAATCGCAATCCTGCAAAAGCCACAACGAAAGCCATTACCGCGCAAACCAGAAACAGACTCCTCCATCCGAAATGATGCGTCAGTATTCCGCCAAAAAATGGACCCGAAGCCAGAGCAAAATAAACTACCGATGTGCTGATACCAAATGCTTTGCCCCGTTCGTTTCGTGGAAATATGGATGTGAGTATTGCAATATTTGTCCCGAATATCATTGCGCTGCCGACGCCCGAAAGCACGCGAAGAACAATCAGTTGAGCGCCGGAACGCGCAGTTCCGCACATAAAAGTGCAAATCGCAAACAGAAAAACTCCCGCAATAAATACTTTTTTTCGTCCGACCAAATCCGCCAGACGCGCAAACGGCACTTGACAAACTGCGGTGGCTATCAAATAAGATGTTGAAACCCAAGCCAGTGCTACCGCCGACATGTTGAAAGTCGCGCTTATGCGGGGCAGGGCGAGATTGAGCGCCGACCCCATAAAAGGTACCAAAAATGCCGACAGGCAAATAACAAACAATGCTAATTTTTTTCCCGTATCCATGTGTATTTAACGTCTATGATTAATAACTCGTTTCCTGTTATCAAATCATTGAAAAACAGGCGAAAAACAATAATTATAAAACCGGTAATGTTCCATACTTTCGCAATGAATACATTCGACCCGCATTGCCTTCCATTTGGCTTTGCCGCGATATATTATACTGAAATCTAATAAATTCATCTAATTATCTCTAAAATTTTAATCTTGCAAAAGTAATTCTTTTTTATTAGATGTGCAATTACGGTATTCATATTTGTAAAAATATCAAACCAAGAGACAAAAAAGTGATTAGTGCCTGCGGCAGCCTGTCAGCCGCCGCAGGTACTAATCACTAAAAAAAGTCCGTCGAATGAAACTTTCGACGGACTTTGATACGTTTGCTGAGGAATAGCCGGTAAATCAGAAGAAATAGCCAATCGACAGGTTGAATGTTCCCGTCTTCAGGCTTGCGCCAGTAGCGCCGGTAAGATTTGCCAGACCAAACTGATAGCCTACGCCAATAAGCATTTTTGAAATTTCGACGCCCAAACCGACTCCTACACCGAAATCAAAGCGTTTGAGTTGCAACTCTTCTTTGAGTGGAGTTGCAAAAATGTCCATGCTTGCGCTGGCATTAACGCCATTTGCGCTTGTGCTGGCTTTTGCTCTTCCTGCTGCAATATAGCCCAGATATGGACCTGCTGTAGCGTAGAATTTCAGATTATCAGCGCCAATTTTGTATTTCAAATTTATTGGCAGCTGAATGTTGTGAAATGACATTGTCATTTCAACACCTTCTTCTTTATCAGAAGTTCCATTCAGAACATACAGAAGTTCGGGTTGCAGAGCAAAAGATTCACTGAAAGAATATTCCAGCAATCCTCCCGCCTGCACTCCAATTTTCATATTTCCGGATTCTTTTTGCCCTTCAATACTCATAAAGACATTCGACAATGTTCCTCCGGCTTTTACGCCGTAACGTACCTGTGCATTTAATACCAGTGTAAATGCCACACCTAAAATAACTAAACATACTTTTTTCATGTTATTGTAAATAATTTAAAATTTTGCCTACTCGTGAGCTTTTCGGCTTCCGCTTTTCTTCTATTTTGCACTGTTTCAATAAACGGTGTGTTAATTTCTGTATCCAGATAATGGGGATTGTTATAAAAACAGATAACCGCAACACCGGACTTTTGCCCGATATTGCGGTTAATATATATTGTGTCGAAGTATTTCTGCGCGTTTCGAAAAACACACGTAACTGCCTGATTATCTCTCTCTCTCTCTCTCTCTCTCTCTCTGATTTTATGTGCAAAATATGCGCCATTATCTGTGTATCAAAGATATTGCAGAACGACACAAATTCGCCCAAAGCAGTAATTTTCGACCTGAAAATCAGGTCGAAACCGCTGATTTCTCTCTTCCGTATTTCGCAACATTCTGTCATGTTCTGTATTCTTTATCTTTTAATAACTTTCATAATCACTAAACTTTAAAAAAGTTTATAACCACTAAACTTTAAAAAAGTTCGACAAAAGTAGATGTTTATTTTCAAATACACAAAATATTGTATCAAATATTTATTAATTTTACTGAAATACAATAGATTATACATGCATTTTTTTAGATATTACCCCGATTTGGAACGGGTTGTCGGCATAGATTTTGTCCTGAACCGTGATTTTTTCAACCATGTACCGGACAACAAAAAACACTTGCAGAGACATTTGTCCGCAAGTGTTTTTTTCAATCGTCGGGGTGATGTGACTCGAACACACGACCCCTTGCACCCCATGCAAGTGCGCTAGCCAACTGCGCCACACCCCGATTTTTGGCGGTGCAAAGGTAGTAATATTTTTCTTATCTACATAAAAAAAATATCATTTCCCTTTTATTTTGTTTGCCGCGAGGCGTGTAACAAAATGATATTCCGCATTTTATGGCTTCTACAATTCTCTTAGCCAAATGTTGCGAAAACTGATTGCATCGCCATGATCCTGCAACAAAATTGGTCCCGCGTCGTGTTTGTTCACCGCCGGAAATCCGATATAAGGCGTTGTTCCGTGAATAATGGTGTTGTACTGAACAAGTACGCCGTTGAACAGAACGGTAACCATTGGCGGGATGCGGTATGTTCCGTCTTCTTTGAATATTGGAGCGGAGTAAATCACGTCGTAGGTATTCCATTCGCCCGGTTTGCGCATGGCGTTCACCAGCGGCGGCGACTGTTTGTAGATACTGCCAGCCATGCCGTTGATATAGGTCTCATTTTCATACGAATCGAGTACCTGCAATTCGTAGATTCCCTGAAGATACACCCCGCTGTTGCCGCGTCCCTGACCTTCGCCTTTGACGTCGGCTGGCACACGCCATTCGATATGCAGCTGGAAATTCTCGAACTTCTGCTTTGTCATAATTGAGCCTGTGCCGCTTTTAACGGTAAACACTCCGTTGGCAACAATCCATGGAGCGGGGTCGCCTTTTTCGCCTGTCCAGGCAGAGAGGTCTTTGCCGTCGAACAGCACAATTGCGTCGGAGGGCGCGGGCGTTGCTTCTTTGGCTGTTTTTCCCGGAGTAACGATTTTTGGCTGAGGCGTCCAAAATTCCGTCATTTTGGGCGTCATCGGTTCGGGTTTGGGGTACTCTTTTTTCGTCTGCGCATCGGCAGAAACGCTGAAACATATCGGTAAAATTACCAATATTCCATAAATCAAAACTTTTTTCATCATAAATAATTCCCTTTTAGTCATTATGTTATATAAATAATTATATTTTAAATACGGATGCAAAAGTACTGCTTTTTTTTATTCTGCAATAATATTTTGTCAAATTTTTTTGCCGACAGATAAAATTGGTTGAAAAAAAGATTGGGGATAAAAAAAAGGTATTGTTAATTTAGTATAGTTTTAATGCGTCGCCCCTGTCCACTGACCACTAAATTTGCAGAATAGAAAAAAAAGCCTTATTTTTACGCCCTGAAATTATACCGGTTTTTTCAGGAAAAATAAAGATAATATCATGATAAACAATGATAAAGCAACGAAAAAACATGTTTTTGAAATGTGAAAAAGAACGGAAATGATATGAAAAGGATAATGTTTGTATTTTATTTATGTCTGCTGTCGGCGGCGTTTGTTTGTGCGCAGCCGGCAGCCGACACGGTTTGTAGCGCAAATCTGGAAAAAATATTCAAAGCGCTGGACTTAAAAATTCAGTATGAAACAGTGCAATATATTTATAATGAGCAACATGGTAGATTTTCCGTAAACTGTACATTTTTAAACGGTTTTTTCGAGGAGGTAAAAGGCGTTCCGTTCTGGGCTAAAAAGCAATCCGACTCGAAATCAGGGAAATTAGTAACGGTAGAGTGGATGACAAAAGAGGAAATGGACAGATATTTAGAGCAGTTAAATTATCCTCCGTCGAAAGCATGGAAAGAATATGAATCTGTTATTCAAAATATTAAATCCGAAAAAGAAACATATTTGCAATGCATCGACGCCGAACTTGCCAAAGACGATTCGTCGGGATATGCAAAAAAAACAGTGAACTACAATTTTAATTCTCCCTTCCTGTCCACATTGCCCCCGTTTTTAGCAAAATTAGATTATTTGGAAGTATTTAAAGAATTTATTTTGAACGATAACCAAAGATTTTTACCGGACTATACAAAGGGAGTTGTGTATTTAAAATGTGGTTGTAAAATCCCTGTTTATAGTGCCGAACGATAAAATATAGTAATAGTATGAAAACAAGAATTTTAATTATTAGTATATTGATGTTTGTTCAGGCGTATTTCGCTGTTGGACAGTCGATATCCAACGATTTGGCGCTTACTCCGGCACAGCAGTCGGTACTGAAAAAAATGGGCGCTTTTTTTGACAAAACCGTAAAGGAAAATTTCCCCGCAAAAAACGATACCTTGTCGTATAAGGCTTTTTTGCACTGTCTTTTAATTGATTGCGGCATACACGAGGCTCAGTATATTCTTCAAGTGGACAGAAAAAAACTTGCAAAAATCAATGCCGAACTGTTTACGGACGAAAATTATGGTTTTTTCTACAATAAACAGTATGAAAAGAAGAAGGACATTCCATGCTGGTACTATTACTATCATTGCCCGTATAATTCGGAAGGATATTTTCCCCGCGTTTGCAAGCAGCATGCAAACAATCCTCTTTTTCAGGAGATTGACTCTGCGATGAAATATATGCATTCTTTCAGTTGCATTATCTTTATGAGCGTTCTCATGAATTTGCATCTTCAAGAAATACGCAATCCAGAAGTGCAACAGTTTGTTGCGTTTGTATTTTGGCGTTATCTCTGCTTTTGCGGAGGAGTAGATTTGATAAGCCGCAAAGGCTTTTGTACTACCTGTAAAGAAAATAATTAAATAATTGAAAATAAGATGAAAATAATTTTTTTAATGATTGCAGTTCTTTGGATAACAACAAGCGTAATATCGTTTGTTGATATTTTTCGCAGAAAACGTGTCAATCCATTATGGTTGTGGGTGTTAATCCTGTGTCCTGTTTTTGGACCCTTAATTTATGCCTCTTCTGTAAATTATAATGCGAGGCGGCGAAAATTCCGTTGAAAAAACAGGCGTAATCGACTGATTGTAAGAATTAAATAAAGATGTAGAATAAATAATATGTCGAAAATAATAAAAATGTTTACCCGAATTTTCACCTTTGTTACGCACGATGTCTGGCGTCTCAACGTCAACATACTGAGCCGTAGGGAAGCCTTCTGGGTGAGGCAATTAAAAGTGTTGCTCATCACCCTGCGCGAGTTCAACAACGGACGGGTTACGCTGCAGGCAGCCTCGCTGTCGTTCTATCTGTTGATGTCGATTGTTCCGATAGCGGCATTTATTTTTGCCATCTCGTCGGGTTTTGGCATCGAAGAACAGTTGAAAAACTGGCTGACCGAAACTTTTCCCGACCAGCAGGACGTTGTCAATCAAATTCTTGGCTTTGCCGATTCTTCGATAAAAAATGCGCACGGAGGCTGGATTGCTGGCGTTGGAATAGTGATGCTGCTGTGGTCGTCGATGAACATGTTTGTGAGGATTGAAGAGGCTTTGAACGCCATCTGGCAGTCGCCGCACAGCCGTTCGTGGGGTCGTAGGTTTGCTGATTATCTGTCAATTATGTTGATTGCTCCGGTGCTGCTCATTCTGTCGAACAGCATCACGGTTACATTTCGCTATTATCTGAACGCCGTAACCGAAGCCCTACCGTTTGTTGGCACTGTGGCGCCGCTGTTATCCACCATTTTACCACTGATGCTTGTGTGGATATTGTTCACTCTGCTCTATATTGTGATGCCCAACGTCAAGGTGCGTTTCATGCCCGCCCTGCTGTCGGCGCTGATTGCCGGCACAATCTTCTATTTTGTTGAGCAACTGTATTTTTACTCGCAAGTGAGCCTGTCGAAATACAATGCCATTTACGGCAGTATGGCGGCAATTCCGCTGTTTTTGATTTGTGCAAAATTAGGCTGGCAAATTGTGCTTTTTGGCGCAGAACTTTCGTTTGCCTATCAAAATATCGACAATTACGAGCACGAAGTTCTGGAACACAGGCATATCAGCCACCACAATTTTAGCATACTTTCGATATTTGTACTGAAAAAAATTGCCGACGTTTTCAAATCCGGCGAGCCGCCCAAACCCGTGTCTCGCCTGTCGGAGGAAGTCGGGCTGTCGGTCAGGTCGCTGAACCTCGTTATCGAAACCCTGCTTGGCTGCGGGCTGATTGTCGAACTCAGTACAGATCACCGCGATAAGGCATACGTTCCGGCAATGGATACGGGCAATATTACCGTTGGTATGGCGCTCGGCAGGCTTGAAAACTATGGAGAAACGGTGATTGTGGAAAAATCGAGCAAAGAAATCGACCGCATCACCGCCCTGATAAAAGAGGCGTACACACATAGTAAAAGTGAATTGAAAATAACTGATATATAATGATTAAGAAAATCCGCATAATTTTTTTCTGCGCCCTGCTGGCGGCATGTTCGGGACGATATATTCCCGAAAAAATTCTGGTCGAAATCCTCTACGAAATGCATCTTACCGACGCCATTGTGATTACAAAAGGCTTGTCGGACATCGATTCGGTGAAAATCTACGAGCCTGTTGCCGCAAAATACGGCTATCGCCTTAACGATATAAACCGCACGCTGATGCACTATGCCATGCAAAACAATAAGTTGCCGGAAATTTATGCCAAAGTGAAGACAAAAATCGAGAATGAACAGTTGATTTACAAGCCTTTGGCGCGAATCGAAAAACTTTCAAAAAACTTGAATCCTCTCGTCGATTCGCTGATAATTGCCACCTCTGTCCGCATAAAACGCCCATTTGATCTTATTCTGGACGAACAGGGAGTGTACGATATATCAGCAAATTATTGCTTTTTTGCCGACGACAGTACAAAAAATCCGCGCATCTCGGTCTGGCTCGAATCAACAACGCGCGATTCGATACAGTATCAGGAAATTAGCCTCGAAAAAGATACGCTGGTCAAAGAATATGCATTCCGCATAACATTCAAAGACGCTAAATATAACAGGCTCAAAGGATTCTGGCTGAATTTCGACGAAGATCCACCCAAAAAACCGGAGGTCAAAGATGAGAAAAAAACGCCGCCCACACGCAACCGCAAATTCAAACCGCTTTCTCCTGCGGGAAAAAAATCGTTGCAGCATCTCAAAATCAATCGAATGCTGATAAAATACAATTTCGTGGAATCGGACACGACGCGGATAATTTTTCCTCAGCCGGATACCGTATTCATCAAAGACTCAGTATTTAACAAGGATACAAAAATTGAAAATGAAAAGATGTAAATTTGATATTGTATTTGTATTATCAATTAACAAAATACATTAATAATTCAATTCCTGTTTTTCGGGCGGTTAATTTTTGTCGGAACTGTGATTTTTTTGATTTATAATACCAAAATTATTGCACCTGTAGCAATTAACACGCCGCCGATAATGGTTTTGAAATCCATTGTTTCGCCTAAAAAAATCACCGCAAAAATCATTACTAAAACCACGCTCAATTTGTCGATTGGCGCTACTTTCGACACATTGCCCGTTTCCAACGCCTTGAAATAGAATATCCACGACAGTCCGGTGGCAATACCCGAAAGCACAAGAAACAGCAAATTGGCGCGAGTCAATTCTTTTGTTTCTTTGAGTTGTCCGCCGAAAAATACAATCATCCAAGCCAAAAGCAACACAACGGTGGTGCGAATGGCGGTCGCCATATTTCCGCTGACGCCCTTCACGCCGACTTTTGCCAAAATTGCTGTTACTGCCGCAAATACGGCTGATAATAATGCATATAATTTCCACATAATTTATCTTTTTTTATGCTCTTTTTCAGAGCGGTTAAATATTTAATTGTATATAAGATATTAAGTGTTTTAACACCAGATTATAAAATAATAATGACATTAACATCGAAAGTGCAAAAAGCAAGAGATAATACATTCGTTCCCAAATACTCATGGCAAATCTATCAAGTTTTGTTCCAAACAGTTTGACTGCAAATATCATTACAATCATTGAAGACACAGGAAGCGCCGAAATGGTAACAGTATAAGCATCAGTACCCATAACATTTATTCCGAACAAAATAAACAATTCGGAAAATAATAATTTATTCCCAATACAATTGACATTCCAATTAACAATGTGCTTGATATTATCGTAAATCGTTTTTGTAATTTGCGTTTTTCTTTTTTATTTGCCATAAATCTTTCTTTTCTATGCCTTTACGGAATGGTTAATAATTTTCCTGTTTTTTTAGTTTTTTGCTCATATTTTTTCCTCGTTGCCCTTTGGGCGGTTAATATTTCTGTTTTATTGAATAAAAATTTCGTCCGTTCAATGCCGCTGATTAAGATTTATCAAGTTCCAATCCTCTTGCAAACGAAATCTATAAACTTTATTTTCCATACTTTACAAAATAGAACGATACAATTTGAGCTGCAAAATTACACAAATAATACGATACTGCAAATTTTTTTAATTTATTTGTCCAAATAGCCTAAATGAAAAACAAACGTTTCGATGCTTTCCTATAGAATCATTTTTTCGAGACACTGTTTCCTGTCCGTAACGCTAAATTTCTATTCCGACTGTTTATTTTCGACGCAGTTTACAGCATTTCGATTTCACCAATTATGTTATTCAGTTGATGATTTTGCAAATCCGGATGCCAAAAATGTCGATTCGGTAAAAAAAAAATACTTTGGACGCCTGCAAAGTTTTACTTTTGCAACTTGAATTTAAATGGATTATTATTATGAAAATGAGATTATATGTTTCGTTGATGGCTGTACTGATTTCGTCAGCGGTACATGCGCAAAACCGCGTTTCGGTGTCGGGCACGGTTACCGACGGGGGTAATAAACCCCTTGAACGGGCGGCAGTTCAGATACTTAATATTGGCGACAGCGCAAGCGTTGCGGGGAAAGTAACCAACGCGGCGGGGAAATTCGATGTGGATGTTGTTGCCGGAAACTATCTGCTCAAAATTTCGTTTATCGGATACGCCGATTTTGTGAAACGCATTGAGGCAACAAAAAACCGCAACGTGCTGGATACCATTCGACTTGAAGCCTCGGACATTGTGCTCGATTCTGCCCTGATACTTGGAAAAATTATCGAAATGATTGTTCGCGGCGATACCGTTGAATATAATGCTGCGGCATACAAAGTTCTACCGAGCGCAGTTGTTGAAGACCTGCTGAAAAAACTGCCCGGCGCCGAAATCGACGAGGAGGGCAAGATCACAATCAACGGCAAGGAGGTGAAGAAGATACTTGTCGATAAAAAAGAATTTTTCAGCACCGACCCCAAAGTGGCGTCAAAAAATTTGCCCGCCGAAATGGTCGATAAAGTGCAGGTCTGGGACAAGCGTTCGGATATGGCTGAACTGACTGGTTTTGATGATGGTGAAGAGGAAACAATTATAAATCTCACAGTAAAACCCGGCATGAAAAAAGGGATGTTTGGCAATCTGTCGGCGGGCGTGGGCAACAACAGCCGCTACGACGCAAGCGCTTCGTTGAACTATATCCGCAACAATACGCAGTTTTCTGTTTTGGGCGGCACGAATAATACTAATAATGAACGTTTTTCAAACAATGCCGCCTCAATGTACAGCGCTCCGTCGCGAGGGCTGTCGTTTGGTGGACGCAATGGAATAATGACTTCGGTTAATGGCGGCGCGAATTTTGCCACCGAAATGTCGTCGAAATTCAAAATCGGAGGCAACGTTCTTTATGGAAATACCGATAATACCGTTACCCGTAACAGTTTCAGTCAGAACTATGTAAACAGCGGCGACCAGTATGAAAGCCGCATTTCGTCGGGCAACAATACGGGAAAAAATCTGGGCGGCGACCTGCGCATGGAATGGAGTCCGAGCGAGGCAACAAGAATTATTTTTACTCCCAGTATCCGGCATACGGATAATGCTAACCAACAGTCGGGTACGTATCTCACTACCGGCGAAAATCCTGCCGATTCGATAAACTGGGGACAGTCGTCGTATCATTCCGGCAGTTCGGGGCTGAATCTCAACGGCAGCCTCAGCCTCAGCCATAAATTCGGCACAAAGGGTAGAACCCTGAGCCTGAGCGTTTCAGGCGGAATGAATGAACAGAAAAGCGACGGTTTTAACAATTCGCGAACCGATTATGCAAGCGCAAACCGTAAAAGCGTGATTACCGACCAGATATTCAATACCACAAACAACAGTTACAACTGGCGCGGCAATATTTCGTACGTTGAACCATTGGGCAAAAATAATTTTTTGCAACTGACATACAATTACCGCAATAATAATTCGGAGCAGGACAGGCGAGCATTCAAAAACAACGGCGCCGGAGGCTATAATATTGTTGATACGGCATCGACAAAACTGCTGGAAAACGATTTTGCAAATCAGGAAATAAGAGCAAATTTCCAGTCGATACGCGAAAAATACAACTACACGGTGGGTTTTGCCCTGCAACCATCAAAGTCCGAGAGCCGTACCTTTGCTCCCGACACGGCTTATACAACAACAAACAACGTTGTCAATTTTGCACCAATCATGCAGTTTATTTATCGATGGGACAGGCAAACCAATCTGCGTATCAACTACAACGGCTCAGTAAGTCAGCCAAGTACAACGCAACTATCGAGCGCCCGCGACGAATCCAATCCGCTGAATATTTCTTACGGAAATCCCGATCTTAATCCTGCCTTTGTAAACCGGTTTCGTTTTCAGTTTCAAAAAACAGACAGAGAACGCGGCAGCACAATGATTGTATCGTCGAATATCAGTTTCACTACCAACGATATAGTACGCTATTCGCTGGTGGACAGCGTGGGCAAACGCGAATCGACCTACCGAAACGTCAATGGAAACAAAAACGCCGACCTGCGCTTTTCGATTAACAGACCTCTTAGCAACAGAAAATTTTCGATAAACACAACAAGCAATGTCCGGTATTCTACCGACAACAGTTTTGTGAACGGCGAAAAAAATACAGCCAGTAATCTGACACTGAGCGAAAACCTCGGCGGCTCGTACCGTTCCGACCTCTTCGATTTGAGCCTCAGAGGTAATCTGCGCTACAATGCCACCGACAATACGCTGCCCGACCGTCAGAATACCAACGTTTTCAACTACGGAATGCAGGCAACAACAACTCTCTATCTACCATGGGATTTCAGCGTGGAATCAGACCTGAACTGGTCGGCAAATTCGGGATATTCCGACGGCTTCAAACAAAACGAGTGGATTTGGAATCTTACCGTTCAGAAACAACTGTTTCCCAAGAAGAACGCAACCGTCCGCTTCAAAGTTCTTGACCTTCTGGGACAGCGCAGCAATATCTCGCGAAATTCGACCGCACAATCGATGCAATATACTGCAACTAACACTCTTGGCTCTTATTTTATCGTTCATTTTATCTATCGACTGCAAATATTCAAAAAAGGCGAAGAACCCAATTTCCGCCGGCGAATACGCGAAGGACGTGATGGCGAGGGCTTTGAAGGCGCCGACGAAGAACGGCAGTTCCGACAGGAGCGCCCCGAACGGCAGGACAGGCAGGAACGCTCAGGAATGAGACGATTTGATTAATTTGTAAAAAAGGGTTGAAAAAAAGATTGAGGTGCTATTGATAAAATATCTATTAGAATATTAATGTCATAGCAATCAAAAGTACCGCAGGGACGACACTTTAATAAATAACTGATTAATTGAATAACTGAATAACTGATTAATGCCTGCGGCGGACAGGCTGGGGACGTAAACGGCTCAGCCTGTCCGCCGCAGGCATTAATCAATAATCAATAATCAATAATCAATAATCAATAATCAATAATAAAGTCCCTGCGGGACTTTGGGACATAGCGGAGTTTTCTGCATAAATCAATAGCACCTCAATTTTTTTTTGAACAAAAAAATTTTTTTTCTGTATTTGAAAAATAAATACTACTTTTATGGCGATTTTTTACTGCCATTATTGGCGTAATTAGTTGAAATATTATAAGATAACGAAAATGAATTTTAAGAAAATTTGTTCAGCGCTGATTTCTGTCTATTATAAGGACGATCTCGACAAGATTGTGGAACTGCTCCGTAAACTCGGGGTAACTATTTATTCCACAGGCGGTACACTCGATTTTGTACAAAATATTGTTGATGCAAACTCGGTTGAAAATCTTACTGGCTATCCATCAATTCTTGGTGGAAGGGTTAAAACCTTGCATCCCAAAGTGTTCGGAGGAATTTTGAGCAGAAGAGACAACGAGGCGGACAAAAAAGATTTGCAAACGTATCAAATTCCCGAAATCGACCTCATAATTGTCGATTTGTATCCCTTCGCGGAAACGCTGGCTTCGGGTGCGGAACATGCCGAAATTATTGAGAAAATTGACATTGGCGGAGTTTCGCTCATCCGTGCCGCCGCAAAAAATTGCCGCGACACGCTTATCGTCTCTTCGCGCACTCAGTATCAGGCGCTTATTGAGTTGCTGGAAACAAAAAACGGCTCAAGCGAACTGAACGACAGGCTGCGCTTTGCCGCCGAAGCATTTGCTCTTACTACCGAGTACGACAGGCATATAGCCAACTATTTTGCCTCGCTATTCAACAACGAAACATTCAGTTTGAACATTGCGCCCGCTAAAAAATTGCGATATGGCGAAAATCCGCATCAAAATGGAACTTTCTACGGCAATCTGAACAACATGTTTGAACAGATAAGCGGAAAAGAAATATCGTACAACAATCTGTTAGACATTGATGCAGCCTGCGCTTTGATTAACGATTTCGACGAGCCAACCTACGCCGTTATCAAACACAACAACGCCTGCGGCTGCGCCTCCGACCCCTCGCCGGTGGAAGCATGGAAAAAGGCGCTGGCGGGCGACCCTATTTCCGCTTTTGGCGGAATAATCATCACCAATTGCATGGTGGATAGGCAATGCGCCGAAGAAACCGGTAAACTCTTCTTCGAAATCATCATCGCACCCGAATATTCGGACGAGGCGCTGACAATACTCAAATCGAAGAAAAACAGAATTATACTCAAAGTCAAGTCAAATCCGCGTCCGGAGCAGCAGTTCCGTTCAATTCTCAACGGCGTTCTGACTCAGGAAACCGACAAAATTACGGAAACAGCAGACAATCTGACCGTTGTTACAAAAAAATCGCCATCGGAAAACGAAATTGTCGATTTGCTCTTTGCCAACAAATTGGTGAAACATTCGAAATCGAATGCAATTGTACTGGCTAAAAACAAGCAACTTATAGCAAGCGGAGTTGGACAGACCTCAAGAGTCGACGCCCTTAAACAAGCAATCAAAAAGGCTGGCGATTTTGGCTTTTCGTTGAATGGCGCGGTAATGGCGTCCGATGCATTTTTTCCCTTTCCCGACTGCGTCGAAATTGCAGCAAACGAGGGAATTACATCTGTCGTTCAACCCGGAGGCTCAATCAAAGATCAGGAATCGACCGACTTTTGCAACAGCGCAGGTTTGTCGATGGTGATAACAGGATACAGACATTTTAAACATTAAAAAATTAATATACATAATCATGGGATTTTTCTCTTTTTTAAATCAAGATCTTGCTATGGATTTGGGAACTGCCAACACAGTGATTATCCATAACGATAAAGTGGTTGTCAACGAACCTTCAATAGTTGCAATCGACAGAAATACAAACAAAACCGTTGCCATTGGCGAAATTGCGCGGCAAATGCACGGTAAAACACACGACAATATCCGCACCGTGCGCCCCCTACGCGACGGCGTGATTGCCGACTTCGAAGCCGCCGAACAGATGATTCGCGGAATGATAAAAATGATTCCCAAAAAAAATCAGTTCTTTACCCCTTCGCTACGAATGGTAATCGGCATTCCCTCAGGCAGTACGGAAGTTGAAATACGTGCCGTGCGCGACTCTGCCGACCAAGCCGGCTGCCGCGAAGTATATCTTATCTACGAACCCATGGCTGCTGCGCTCGGTATAGGCGTAAATGTCGAAGCGCCAATAGGTAACATGGTGGTGGACATCGGTGGAGGAACAACCGAAATTGCAGTTATTGCTCTGGGCGGAATTGTTTGTAATCAGAGCATTAGAGTTGCCGGCGACGAATTTACCGAAGATATTCAGCAATATATGCGCCAGCAACACAATCTCAAAGTCGGCGAACGAACGGCAGAAGAAATAAAAATCAAAGTCGGCTCGGCTTTGCCCGAACTGGAAAATCCACCGGAAGATTTTAACGTAAGAGGTCCTAACTTGATGACCGCCTTGCCGATAGACGTCCCCGTGAACTACGAGGAAATCTCGTCGAGCCTCGACAAGTCGCTGATGAAAATCGAGTCGGCAATCATGTCGGTGCTCGAACAAACCCCGCCCGAACTGTATGCCGATATCGTTGGCAACGGAATATATCTCACCGGCGGCGGCGCCCTCCTGCGCGGGCTGGCTAAACGACTGAAAGACAAAATAAATATAGAATTTAATATCGTCGAAAATCCTCTGCTTGCCGTAGCGCGAGGCACAGGCATAGCAATAAAAAATGCAGGACGAAGAGAAATACCATATTTATTCCGATAAATTTAATCCACTCAATAACAATTTGTTAATCCAATAATTTTTAATCAACAATGAATTATATTACAGAATATATCGAAAAAAACAAGCAACGCTTTCTGGATGAACTGTTTGAACTGATACGGATACCCTCAATTTCGTCGCAAACCGAACACAAAGCAGACATGTTGCGGGCAGCCCAATATTGGGAAAAAATATTGTGCGACACCGGCTGCAACAATGTGAAAATATATGAAACCGAAACAAATCCAATTGTTTACGGAGAAAAAATTATCGACCCAAAATTGCCCGTAGTTCTGGTTTACGGACATTACGACGTTATGCCCGTTGACCCTGTGGATGAATGGCTTTCGCCACCTTTTGAACCGCAAATCCGAGACGGTAAAATTTATGCACGTGGAGCCGACGACGATAAAGGTCAGTCGTTGATGCACGCCAAAGCCTTTGAATTGATGGTGGCAACCGACACGCTGCCCTGCAATGTCAAATTTATGCTCGAAGGCGAAGAAGAAATCGGGTCGGGAGCATTGAAAAAATGGTGCGTCGAATACAAACATTTGCTCGCGGCTGATGTAATTCTTGTTTCCGACACAAGCATGGTTGCACTCGATACGCCCTCAATTACAACCGGTTTGCGCGGTTTGTCGTACCTCGAAGTCGAAGTTGCCGGACCCGCGCGCGATTTGCATTCGGGGCTGTTTGGCGGCGCAGTTGCCAATCCTGCAAACATTCTGTGCCGAATGATTGCTTCGCTGCACGACGAAAACAGGCGCGTGGCAGTCAAAGGTTTCTACGACGATGTGGACGATGTGAGCCTCGAAGAACGGCGGGAATTGGCACGCATCCCGTTTTCGCCTGAAAACTACATGAATATCACAGGAGTAAAACAATTGTGGGGCGAAACAGGCTACTCGACCAGCGAAAGAACCGGCGTCCGCCCAACACTCGATGTGAACGGAATGTGGAGCGGATACATTGGCGAAGGCTCAAAAACCATAATCCCCTCAAAAGCACAGGCAAAAATCTCGATGCGGCTGGTACCCAATCAGAACAGCGAAAAAATATCGGAATTATTCAAAGCACATTTTGAGAGCCTTGCGCCTGATTATGTGAGCGTTAAAGTTGCGCCGCATCATGGAGGCGAACCTTATGTTTCGCCGCTCAATTCGCCCGAATATCGGGCGGCAGCAAAAGCCGTAGCCGAAAGCCTCGGACAAACACCCGTGCCATTCCGCAGCGGCGGCAGTATCCCAATCATTTCCACTTTTGAACAGATACTTGGCACAAAATCGCTGCTTCTGGGTTTTGGACTCGAAAGCGACGCAATTCATTCACCAAACGAAAATTATCCGCTGAATAATTTTTACAAAGGAATAGAAACAATTGTGCTGTTTTACAAATATTATGTTGAAGAAATGACGAAACAAACACAAAGCAAAATATAAAATTGAAAAATGTAAATCCATGATTTAAAGGCGAAAATAACAATAATTATTGAACCGTATTGTCAAGTGAAAAAATTTTATTACTTTTGTATTTATTAAACGGAAAAAAATATACGGAAAATTTGAAATATGAAACGAAGAGATTTTATCGAAAAAAGCGCATTGCTTGCCGCCGGAAGCCTCATTGCGCCAACTATTGTTCCCTCGTCGGTTTTTGGCAAATCAGCGCCAAGTAACCGGATAACAGTTGCTTGCATCGGTTGTGGACGTCAAATGAAGGCGCCAAACATTCCGCAACTGCTCGAATCCCCTCATGCCCAAATACTGGCAGTGTGCGATGTGGACAAATGGCGTCTCGAAAACGCACAACAGCAAGTAAATCAACACTATGGAACGAATGGGCGCAAAGGCTGCGAAATTTATACCGATTATCGCAAACTGCTGAACAGAAAGGACTTGGACGCAGTGGTGCTCTCCTTGCCCGACCATTGGCATGTGCCAATGGCAATTGATTTCATTCGTGCAGGCAAACATGTTTCGCTCGAAAAACCGGTTTCGACCTGCATAGCGCATGGGCGACGATTGGTGGACGTTATCCGCAAATCGAAAGTTATTACCCGCAACGACAGCGAGTTCCGCACAATGAACGAAATGTCGAAAGCAGTGGAAGTTGTTCGCAATGGACGCATCGGCAAACTGCAAAAAATATACGTCGCCGTTCCGCCCGAACTGAATGGCGACCCGCTGCCGCCACAGCCAATTATGCCCGTTCCCCCCGAATTGGATTACGATTTCTGGCTGGGTCCGGCTTGGGATGCCCCTTACACCGAAAAACGGGTTCATGGCGTTAAAAAATATGACCGTCCGGGCTGGATGCGCGTTAGCGACTACTGTAACGGAATGATTTCCAACTGGGGAGCACATCTTATAGGCATCGTTCAGTGGGGGCACGATACAGAATACACAGGTCCGGTGGAAATCGAAGGAGCAGGCGATTTCGACAAAGGCTTGTGGAACACAATGAACAGATTTGATGTGCATTATAAATTTGCCGACGGCGTTGAAGTGTTTTTTAAAATCGAACGACCATACATCCGCTTTGAAGGCTCGGCAGGTTGGGTCGAAATCGAATATCCCAACAAATTGTCCGCCTCGTCGGAGGAAATTTTGAGCACTCCGCTTGGTAGCGGAGAAAAATCGTTTAAACAGAATTTAAACGACAAAGAAGATTTTCTTCTGGCAATCAAGGAAAAACGACCATCGATTGAACCACTGGAAACGGCTCATCGAACCATTTCTATATGTCAGTTGGGCTTGATAGCCGTAAAAACAGGCGCAAAATTGCATTGGAATCCCACAACGGAAACATTCGACGGCGATAATGCAGCCTCGGCAATGCTGGATATTCCTATTCGAGAAAAATATTTTAAATTTTAATCTGAAATACAATGAAAATTAGTGGATTAGTAAAAACAACTCTGATGCTTGGGCTGATAATGTTTGTTGCCTGTGAAACATTACCTCAGGAAGATAATCAACTGTCGGACAAGGAAAAAAACGACGGCTGGCGTCTGCTTTTCGACGGTAAAACGATGAACGGCTGGCGACGAATTTATACCGACGCCCCGCCACAGGGCGGCTGGCACATCGAAAACGGCTGTCTGACAGTTGAACGCGACAAAGGCGGCGAATCGTCAAATGGAGGCGATTTGCTTACCGTTGAACAGTTTGGCGATTTTGAACTGACTTTTGATTTCAATATCGCTCCGGGTGCGAACAGCGGAATTAAATATTTTGTAAATGAGGCTATTGGCGACGCTAACAGCGGCTATGGCTTTGGTCCCGAATATCAAATTATCGACGATAACGCCCACCCGATATTCAAAACCGATAACGTTCCAATTGGCTGTAAGGCAGGCGGTCTGTATGAATTGATTGAAGCGCCCGATACCAAAAAAATCAACCCGCCGGGAGAATGGAATACGGGAAAAATTATCAGTAAAAATAGTCGAGTGGAACATTGGCTCAACGGCAAACTTATGCTGAACTATGTGCTTGGTAGCGACGATTTTAAGGCATTAGTGCAAAAATCAAAATTTAAGGACAAGGAAGGCTATGCCGCTGTTGCTCAAGGCAATATCCTTATTCAGGATCATGGCGACAAGGTAAGATATAAAAATATAAAAATCAGAAAATTGTAAAAAAATCATGACAGACGCAAAAGAAACAACAATCTGGGAAGGAAAACCAAGTCAGTGGATGAATTTTAAAATATTTTCGTTCTGTATATTGATGACCCTGTGCATCGTAGTTGCGCTGGTGATAGCGGGCATAAAATGGTGGCTCTGTGTGTTTTTTCTCTATCCCGCAGTCAGAGCAGGCTTTGAATGGCTTGCGCTGCGGTCGGTAAAATACAAACTGACAAATCGACGGTTTATACATACCGAAGGCGTATTCAACAGAATAACTAAAGAAATCAAACTGAACGAAATACGGGAAGCGCGACTGATTGAACCCTGGTATGCAAGAATTGTGAAAATCGGAAATCTGGAACTTATTCTGGATACATATTCCGATATAAGCGTGATGGTTGAAGGAATATCGGAACCGGAAAAAACAAGAAATTTGTTTGGCGAAATGCTGAACTCCGAAAATATTGAATCTAACAAATAAAATTAATAAATAAAACGTAAAATTATGGTATTAGATGTAACAGGAAAATTAGTGCAGGTACTTGAAATGCAAACAGGTACATCGTCTCGAGGAGACTGGAAAAGACAGGATTTTATCCTCGAAACGGAAGAACAGTATCCGCGCAAAATCTGTGTCTCCCTTTGGGGCGACAGAGCGTCGGACATTGTTGGAATAGCCATGGGCGACTCCATCACAGCCAGTATCAATCTGGAATCGAGAGAGTTTAACGGACGCTGGTACACCGACGTCAGAGCATGGCGCGTTGTACGGGCAGTACCTCAGGCTCAGGCAGGCGGCGCACCGACAGCACAGGGCGCCTCCGTTCCGCCGACGGCTGTTCCGCCGCCGCCAATTGACGACGACTTTACTGCTTCGGGCGAAACATTCGACGATTTGCCGTTTTAACAAAACGCCAAGCAGAAGGCTAACTGTCTGAAATTCCCTGTCTTCGTTGTTTTTTGACGATGAAGACAGGGGTTGTTTTGCCTAAAATGAACGCATCCACGCTTTTGCCGATGAAACCGAAATACAACCGAATGATACAAAAATGCGGTTGAAAAAAGATTGAGGCGCTTTTTAGGGACGTGAAATAACTTATAAACTTGCGGTAAAAGGTTACCGGCTTTTTTGCCATGAAACAGGAACATCTTATTTATTTTTCATCCCTTAGTGTTTGTCCATAAAGTATAAAACATATATATAATATGTATAAAAAGCGTTTTGCAGAGGGCTGCGCTGTTAGCATGGCGGCTGCGGTTTTTGCATCTCGTAGAGATGCATCGCTCGGTAGAACATCATCACACACACGCATCATGTTACAATAATATTTTGACCGACTTTATGGACAGCCACTATTTTATTCGCTTGGATTTTCTCGATTTTTATGTAATTTTGCCGAAAATTTTATGTAATGACAGGCATAACAGTAACAGAATGTGATAAAAACATGAAAAAAACATACAAGGCAGTTATTTTTGATTTGGACGGGACATTGATAAATTCAATCCCCGATATTGCAGATTCGATGAATCGGATACTGGAAAAGTTTGGTTATCCGGAATATACATACGAGCAGTACAGGCTTTTTCTGGGCAGAGGCATCAGGCGGCTTGTCGAAATCTGTATTCCGCCGGAACAGGCAAACGAAAGCAATATCGACCTGATTTATAACTTAATGGTAGAAGAATATTCCGACAACTGTACCGAGAAAACCGTTGTGTACGACGGAATTGACAATTTGCTAAACCGCCTCTCGGCTAAGGGCGTAAAACTTGCGGTGCTGTCGAACAAAGCCGACAGTATTACGCAGAAAATTTGCCGCATACTGTTTCGCAGCCACCGGTTTGAGCAGATACTTGGCGCAACCGAACAGTTTCCCCGAAAACCCGATCCTGGTTCGGCGCTTTATCTGGCTGAGCAGATTGCTGTTCGTCCCGAAGATATTTTTTATCTGGGCGATACCGGCATCGACATGGAAACGGCGCAGGCGGCAGGTTTTTTTCCCGCAGGAGCGGCATGGGGTTTTCGCGGCAGCGCTGAACTGGCAAATGCCAATGCATGCTTTATAGCCAGCAAACCGGACGACTGTATGCAGTTTTTCCCCTGAATAACAAATATGAGGTAGTCGCCATCCGCAGGCTAAAGCCAGCGGTTAATAAAGTTCGTGGCAAGGGGCTTAAGGCTCTTAAACACCTTAATGTCTGCGCAAACACCCGACCGGCAATCATAATTCCGACGATTTTCAATCGGTTTTGGACTAATATAATCAATCTTGATGTTTTGAACACTAATTACGCCATTTTTGGGTATAGTAAATCCGTAATTGTTTGCAAAATTATCGTAATTGGTACTATACAAGTATGATTTATCCAAAAAGAAACTCATTTTATCGCCTGCTTTTCTAACTGTAAACAAAGCAATCTGCACAATTCTGGAAATTTGAAGCCATACGTTGTTGCCGTTGCTCCTCATAGTATTGATTGTATTTTGTTACGTTGCTGTTGTATGTTTTGTGGATACGCGAATCCATTGCGTCCAATTGCCCTTCCATATTACGCAGTATTTCATCTCTAACGCCGGTTCGATGATTTGACGCCAGATTCTCCAATGCGTCTATCGCAATTTTTAATGTGTCCCTCTGCGCAATAAACAGTTTTGTATTTAGTTCGTAACCTTGCCCCAACAAGGGGTGGAAATGAGGTGTGTTTGCCTGCGCCGGTTGTCTGAACTGTGATTTTAGGGTGATTTTGATGATTTTTGTGATTTGCGGCGCCGCATTGTTTGCGCCAATGTAGGGGCGTTGCGCGCAATCCTTTGTTAATGTAATTAACTGTTACACAGGGATAACAAAAAACGTTATTCAGAACGCCCCTACGTGTGTCCCTTGTTCGGACGAGGCTGTGCCTCGTCCGGTTTATCTCGGCAGGCTGTGCCTGCCAACAAAGATGCAAATGCAGGCACAGCCTGCGCGGATAACGGCGGACAAGGTAGAACCTTGTCCGAACAGATGGATTTGTATATACCATCTGCGGCAAATTTTTTCTCTAACTTTCTTCTTAAATTTTTTTCGATTTCTTTCTAACAAAAAATCCCGCGTTGCGGGATTTTTTGTCGTTGCATTACTTGCAAATGTTTCTGGCGTTTTTTGCCACCGCATATGTGTTTGGGTCAAAAAAGCCACTATAATGAGGATTCACCTTTACGCCATATTGAGGCCATCCATCACGCGCCTGTGTTGTCGCATAGGCAGCGCCGAAAGGTCCACCTGTCTCACCATTTTTTTCCATATCTGCATAATAAACATCAGCTTCTTCTATTTTATTGCTAAAATTTGCATGGCCATGGCGATAGGGGGTATTAAATTTGGGAACATAATAAAAGGCCCCCCCCTCCAAAAAGATTTCACGCTTAATATCGTCGGATGCACCGGCAGAGCCATACCAAAAAAAACGAGTTAAAGCATATACACCTTCGGCATAAAGGAGCGGGATCTTTTTAATACCATTCATATTAATGTCAAAGTGCGCATAAATATCGGCAATGTTTTTTCTTTTTTCTGCAATGCTGGCGCAATCCATCTCAAATTTTTTCCTTGCCGCTATAAACTTGCCATCCGCATCAATCGGCTTTTTAATATCAACAGCATAATACAACACAGTATCTTTTCCCTTTGTAAAGTATGCCGGGCGTTTTTCGTTGTCTGGATTGGGTTTTTCCGGTTCCGGGTCTATGCCGCCGTTGTCTTTGGAACAAGATGCAAGCGCCATGCCTGCCACCAAGACAAGGTTTACAAAATAATTCGGTAAAAACTTTGAATATTTCAAAAGATTTTTCATGTCGTAAAAGACTCTACGTTTTTTTGCAGTTTGAGCCTGCATAATCATTGTTGCCGCCCAAAATAATGACAGCGTTAAAAATAATTTTTTCATCTTGTAATAATTTTAAAAATATTAATAATTTAATTTAATTTTCGACTTGATTTTCAATTTAATTTATCTGAAATTACATTCTTAATAAGTAGCCTCCGGTCTATGGTTTCGGAGCTTCTAAGTATTATTCCGACTGCATTATTGGCTGCTGTCGTCATAGTGATTTTCGCGTCTCCTCCACTGTCGGGATACTCGTCTGCGTTCTTTTTGCTGCACCCGCCGAGGGTAATTCCTGCTATCATACACAGGATTGCTGTTTTAATAATACTACTTTTAATCATTTTTTTAATTTTTAATTTTTAATTTTTAATTTGTTTGAGCATAAATGTTTAATATTTTTTACTGCAAAGTACGGACACAACGACATGTTACATCGTTACTGTTGGTTTTTGAAAAATAACTTGTTTCTCCGTCCTTCAACCACATTGTATAATAACTGCTGGAGCCATATTGCGTGGAACTCCAATAATCAAACTGTGAAAAATTGCCGAAACGGTTTTTATTGGAGTAAATGACAGCCAATTCTTCAATAGCAGGCAAACGCCAATCGGTATGTCCACCAAGTGTAAGATTTTCGCATAAATTGTTTGCAGAAGTCCAGCTTATTGCAGCGCTGCTTGCATCCGCTTTTGCAACAGCAATTCCTGCTGCTGTTAATTCGACGTAATCGCTGCTTGAAGT
>JAITIA010000233.1 GCA_031279695.1 Prevotellaceae bacterium
ACGGGGCGTGTCATCACATTGTGATCGTTGCTGTATTGCAGAAAATTATCGCGTGTCGCCTTATTTTTCAGAATTATCGCGTTAAGCCAGAAATTGGATTTGCAGTTTGCCGGTTCGTCAAAAAAATCGACGTCTTTAACTGTTTCAAAAAACGCTTTGTATTTCATTGCCGTTTCGCGTTTGTTTGCCAATATTTCGTCTATCCGTTCTATTTGGGCGCATCCTAAAGCCGCATTTATGTTCGGCATCCGATAATTGTAGCCAATCTCATTATGTGCAAACTCCCAGCGGTGAGGCACTTTTGCCTGTGTAGTCAAATGCTTGGCATATTCGCCTAATGTTTTATCGTTGAACAGCAACATTCCGCCGCCGCCTGTGGTTATTGTTTTGTTTCCGTTGAAACTGATAACTCCCACTTTTCCAAATGTTCCGGTATGTTTTCCGCAATAAAAACTGCCGATGCTTTCGGCGGCGTCTTCCACCAATTCCAAATGATATT
The DNA here is from genome assembly GCA_031279695.1 of Prevotellaceae bacterium. Classification (GTDB taxonomy): domain Bacteria; phylum Bacteroidota; class Bacteroidia; order Bacteroidales; family UBA932; genus JAIRLF01. The sequence continues at coordinate 500 of JAITIA010000233.1, forward strand.
TTTTGCAGACATCCGTTAATTCGTCCAAATGAACAGGATGTCCAAACGTATGCATTGGCACGCAGGCTTTTATTCGTTTGCCCGTTTTTTTATTGCGGCAAATATTGTTTTTTATTTCTGCACATTCTTTTAACCACGCTTCAAGGGCTGCGGGCGATAATCCCATTGTATCTTTATCAATATCAACAAATACCGGATGTGCGCCAATATAACTTATGGCATTGCAGGTGGCAACAAATGTTAAGGCTTGTGTAATCACTTCGTCGTTGCGTTCCACTCCCGCAAGCAACAGCGCCAAATGAAGTGCATTAGTGCCATTTACACAAACAACCGCTTTTTGAGCGCCGGTATATTCCGCCGTCATTTCTTCAAAACGGTCAACAAATTTTCCTACGCTGGAAACATACGTACTATCAATACATTCAGCAAGATAACGTTTTTCGTTGCCGCCGAAATGCGGGGCGTGAAGAAAAACAGTTTCTTCCGTTACGTAAAGTTTTCTTATGAATTGTATAATATCCTTATACATTGTATATTACCGATTTGTATTTTCTCAAATTTTTCGTGTTTTTACCGGAAAAAACACGAAAAAATGTATTTGCAAATTGTTTATCAATGCCCAATTTATATCCATTACAATATCCTTTCTATTGCTTAGTTAATCATTAATATATTGTAATTAAAATATTTTTATCGACAAGTAGTTGAGGTTGTAATATGATATTTGTCATGTTTATTACGGGAAAAGCAATACGTAATTCATTATTTGTCCAAAAGTTTTCTCCACTTCTTTTTCCTCCGGTATCTCAACAAAAGCCAATGGCGTCAATTCATTTTTATATACAGAACGAAGTTTTTCCCATATTGCCGAAAACTCTTTTACCAATGGCGAATCGCTAATCGTTTTTATTTTCCAACCCTCCGGCACATCAAATTTATGTTGGTCGTGAACAAGCAATTCCGACAAATCCTTTTGAAATTCAGCAGATTGGATATATTTTGCGCATTCCACATCATTTGCCAGATAGTATAAATCGTAGAAATGGCGGATTTTAGAAGAAAGGGCGACTATTGGATTTTCCGAAAAAGAAAAACGAAATAGCGAGACCAATTTCTCAATCATTGTGCGCCGTTTGTCCAAAACATTTATCTCGAATGGGGACAGATGATATTCTTCGATTAAATCCATTCTATTGATTATTACAAGATAATCGGTCATAAAAGAGGTAATCTTCTGTTTGATATATGGATAAGGATTGGCATAAGTATTGATTTCAATCAAAAGTTGTCCAGATTTTACGGTAGAAGAGGTCAGACCGACTAAATTCGGATACAAATAGATTGCCTTATAAAATTGTGAACCTTTGCTTGTTATACCTTGCATCACTTTCTCTTCCAAATAAGTGGACATGTCTTTTGCTAATCGTTTTATCAACATTTTTAGCTGATTGCCGGAAAAAGAATCGGCGTCAATTACTGCAATATCAATGTCTTCACTGAAACGGTTAGTTAAATGATAGGCTTTAGAAAGCGAAGTTCCGCCTTTGAAGACGACTTTTGCGGCATTGGGATTTTGTGCCATTCGTTGCAATGATCGAGTTATCCAATAATCTTTTTCAATAAATTCCGGTCTGATATTCAAACTGTTAGATGCAAAATTTATCAGTCTTGTAAACAATATTATGTTTTGATGCAGGGTCATCGTATATTCCATTTTTTTTGAATTGGCAATATTTCCTGTGGAATTGACAACTTATAAAAGGTCTGAAAATTAAGCGATTTTTTCAATATTTCGACATCTTCATTCGAATTGAGTGTTTCGAGCATTGCGCCCAACAAGGCAATTGCCTGCGGCGAGTATTTTATTGCCAACTTTTTTATTTTATTGCGTTGATTATTATTCAATTCCGATAATATATTCAGTAATTTATGGCAACTATTCGCCGGCATTGCGTCGGGAATATTTTTAAAAAACCTAAGACAATCAAGCAGTTGCAAGAGTGGAATATTTTCTTTTGTAATTGTATTCCATTGTTTTACAAACTGTATTCGGTAGTAACTGCGGTTCATATTTTTTTTGTCTTTTATTGTTCCTATTTGTAATATAGCCGACACTTGTGTTGTTAGTCCCAATTCATTAAAAATTTGATAACCTGTAATATAACCTATCAATTTGCCATTTTCTTCGAGCAAATCTTTTACAATTTGATAACTATCCGGAGGCAGTTCGCCAAATTCCGTTGTTTTTGCTTTGTAATAACGCCCTTTTGATAATCGGCGGATTTTACCTGCTTTGGTAAGATTTTCCAACACTTTATTGACCGATTTCTGTTTGCTTACATCAACGGAAAAGTCGCTTGCGGTAAAAACATGTCCGTATGCGAATTTGTTGATTGTATTATTTATTATATCAGTCATTTATTATTTATTATTAAATTTAAAATTTTTCGTGTTTTTACCGGAAAAAACACGAAAAAATGTATTTGCCTGCTGTTTCATTTCCCTTATACATTATAAATATTCGATTTGTATTTTCTCAAATTCACTTCGTCTGTAAACCATTCAATGGTTTCCCGCAAGCCCGTTTCCAAACTGTAAGAAGGCGTAAATCCGGTTAATGACTTGATTTTAGCATCGTTGCCCCACAACCGGAATACTTCGGAGTTTTTGGGGCGCAACCGTTGTTGATCTTCAACAAATTTCACATCCGAATCCATGATTTTAGCAATCATTTCCAAAGTATTGCGCATCGAAATTTCGTAATTACTGCAAATATTCACTTCCTGTCCGATGGCAGTGTCGCAATCGGCAAGTTCCAAAAATCCCCTGCAGGTATCTTTTACGTAATTAAAATCGCGTGTTGGCGTTAAATCGCCTAATTTTATTTCCTTTGCTCCGTTGGCAATTTGAGTGATTATGGTTGGAATAATTGCCCGCGCCGATTGTCTTGGTCCGTATGTATTAAACGGACGGACAATGGTTACCGGCAATTCAAAGGCGTTGTAAAAACTCATCGCCATGGCGTCGGCGCCTATCTTCGAGGCGGAATAGGGCGATTGCGGCTGTTTTGGATGATTTTCGTCAATCGGAACATATTTTGCCGTCCCGTAAACTTCTGATGTGGAGGTTGTTAAAACGCGCCGCACTCCGTTTTCCTTTGCTGCCTGACAAATATTCAGTGTGCCTTTCACATTTGTGTCCACATAACTGTCGGGAGCGATATATGAATATGGAATAGCAATCAACGCCGCCAGATGAAAAACCGTATCAATCTCTTTTGTAATGTGTTTGCAGAAATGCGGGTCGCGAACATCGCCCGTTATTATTTCCAGTTCGGGATGAGAAATTTCGTCGAGCCATCCCCAGTAATTAAATGAATTATAATACGATAGGGCTTTTACTTTATAACCCTCCTTCAATAGCATTTCCGTTAAATGCGAACCGATGAAGCCGTCCGCTCCGGTTACAAGAATTTTTTTCATCATTTCCAATTCTTTTTCATCACCTTATCGATTTCCACGCTCACCGTCAGTCCAATTTGTTCGAGATGCAGCAACATGCATTTTTTACCGATGCGTTTAATTTTTCCTGAGATATTTTTGAGCGGTCCGCAGGCAATCAGCACCTGTTCGTCGATATCGTAGCGCAGTTCTTTGTTGCGTGCATGTTCCAGAAAAGTATGGATGGCGGCTATTTCCTTTTCATTGATTGTTGCCGGTTTACCATCGTGGAACACTAAGCGAGCCACTCCCGGCACGCTGACGCAGGAACGCGCTGCGTGGTCGGTGGCATACACAAAGATATACGACGCATACAGCGGTATTTCAACCATTTTAAGCCTGTCCGACCATCGGCGCGGAGCAAGATGCAATGGCAGAAAAGTTTTTACGCCCGCTTGCGTCAAGCGCTCATTGACAAGTTTTTCTGCGCGCGGAGCAGTATATAAAACAAACCAGTTTTCCATAGTGATTAATATTCTGCTGATAATCCTTAATTTTTTAATTTTTAATTCACTACATGGCACACCAAAGGCTGGTTACTCCCATAAGAAAGCAATCAAATGCCTGTATTTCAGGCGCAAACCTCAACTGCAAGAGTCAAGATTTTAACGCTTGGTTTTGCAGATATTTAAACCCTGTTTCTTAGTTGGCAAAGCCCTGAAACTCCGGTTTAAATTCATATCCATGTTTTCGCATTCCGCGCGTTTCTATTTTGTACCGTAACGTCAAAAGCACCAAACTTTTACGTTTACGGAAATTTCTTTATCAGTAAATCCATTTAATATGGTCTGATATCGCGGTTTTCATAATAATTTATAAAAGCATTGTTCACCACCCTGTTACCGCCCGGGGTGGGATAATTGCCGCTGAAATACCAGTCGCCGTTATGATTGGGACAGGCATTCTGCACGCCTTCAATTGTTTGGAAAATAAGTTCAATTTCCACTTCAATATTGTCGGGACGAAGCATTTCCGCTATTTTTTTCGATATTGCTTCGTCGGTAAACAGAGCGTATATTTCTTTAACATGATTAACAATTTTTTCTTTGGGCAAATGTTGCTGAGCCTTGCATTTTTGATAGATATCGTTAATTATTTGCCAGTTCCCCGATTCGTGCAGCAGTTCGATTACCGCTCTGAACGCACAAAATTCAGTCATGCGGGTCATATCAATTCCGTAACAGTCGGGGTAGCGAATTTGCGGCGCCGAACTGACTATCACTATTTTCTTGGGATTGAGACGGCTAAGCATTCGGAGAATACTTGTTTTGAGCGTTGTGCCGCGAACAATCGAATCGTCGATAATCACCAGATTGTCATCCGGTCTAACAACTCCGTAGGTAACGTCGTAAACATGTTCAACCATGTCGTTGCGCGACTTGTCTTCGGTGATGAAAGTTCTCATTTTGACGTCTTTTACTGCAATTTTCTCAATTCTGGGGCGGCACTGTATGATATTGTACAAATCGTTCTCCGAGAAGGTTTTCAACTCCGATATTCTGTTCATTTTTTCCTGAACCATATATTTTTCAATGCCGTCAATCATGCCGTAAAAAGCAATTTCGGCGGTATTGGGAATATACGACAGGACGGTGTTTTTCAGGTCGTAATCAATCGATTTCATGATTGCGGGAACAAGTTGTTGTCCAAGTTTTTTCCGTTCTTCGTAGATAAACTTGTCTGTCCCTCGCGAAAAATAAATTCGTTCAAACGAGCAGGCGCGACGTTTGCCTGCCGTCAGTATTCTTTTTTCCGAACAGCCACCGTCGCGTTTGACTATCAAAGCGTTGCCCGGTTCAATTTCGCGAATATCTTCCACGTCTAATTTGAAGGCTGTTTGCAGTGCCGGACGTTCGGACGCCGCCACAACTATTTCATCGTCGGCATAATAGAATGCCGGACGTATTCCGTTGGGGTCGCGCAGCACAAAAGCGTCGCCATTGCCAATGATGCCTGCAATTGCATATCCGCCGTCGAAATCTTCGGTGGCTTTGTGGAGTATTTTTTCGACGTCGAGCGTGTTTTCTATTATGGTGGATATTTCCTTGCCACTCAGTCCTTTCTTGATATATTTACCATACATTTCGGAGTAGGTGGTATCAAGATAATAGCCAATTTTTTCGAGAACGGTAACCGTGTCGGACATATCGCGCGGATGCTGTCCTTCATCAACTAAGTGGTTAAATATTTCATCGACATTTGTAAGGTTAAAATTTCCGGCAAGTACCAGATTTTTAGCCTTCCAATTGTTGAAACGCATCACAGGATGCACGTTTTCGATTGTTGTTTTTCCATGTGTTGCGTATCTCAGATGCCCCAGATACAATTCGCCGGCATAGCGCACATTTTCTTTAATATTTTCGGTCTCCTCATAATTTTCAACTTTCTGTATTTTAGTATATATTTCGTCAAAAATATCATTTATCGGGCTTTTCGATACCGAACGTGCGCGGTCGATATACGGTTGTCCGTATGAAGGGTTCAGTTTCAGGGTGGCAACTCCCGCGCCATCCTGTCCCCTATTGTGTTGTTTTTCCATCAGAAGATACAGTCTTTGAAGACCATACATCCATGTTCCGTATTTTTGACGATAGAAGCTGAGTGGTTTCAGCAGTCGTATGAATGCAATTCCGCATTCGTGTTTTATAGCGTCGCTCATAATGGTGGAAGATTGATTGTTACATTAACTAATGATGTACCCGGATAGGCGGCGGTAAGAATGCGTCGCATTTTTTCCGCTTCGTCCTGATTTCTAAAATCGCCGCAATCGACATGAAAATTAGGCGAAAGATGCGTAACATACACGGGCAATCCCGGATAAGTTCGTTCGATATTGGCTTTAATATTTTCGGCTTTTTGCCTTGCCGTCTGGCTATTGTCCTTAAATATTCTTATGCGGCAACCTTTAATATTTTTTTTCACGGTTTTATTTTCCTGAATAATGGACTTGACATTGTCGCCTCCAAGCACGATTTTTCCCTTGTCGGACGAAGTTTCCGACAGTTTTTCAAAAATATCGTACACGATTATCGTGTCATTTTTCACCGTCAGGCTATCCGTCTGTACTTGCGACAGACAGGGCGTAAATCCCGTAAAAACAAATAAAAGCGGCATTATTTTTCTGAAAAAAATATTTGCCTTAGGTTTTATGTACCTCATAAATCGTATTTAAAAAACGGCGCAAAAGTACAATATTTTTTGCAATTGCACAATTTTTGAATTAAAAGTGCTATTGATAAAATCATCAAAAAACCTGTATTGCTATTAATCCTTTTGCTCCAAAAAACATGGCGCCTCGAAAAAAGATTTAGCCGATTGCTAAAAAATTTGTTATATTTATTAAAAAAGTATTAATTTTGCGCCAAAATTACAAGTAAGATTTATGAAAAAAAATTATATTATTTTATTGTTAGTTGTTTGTATGATTGCCGGTTGCAAACAGTCGCAGCCGGAAGAAAAATGGATAAGTCTGTTCAACGGAAAGGACTTGACGGGCTGGACGGTCAAGATAAAAGGCTATCCGGCGGGCGAAAATTTCGGTAATACTTTCTATGTCGAAGACAGTATTTTGAAAGTAAAATACGATGCTTATGACGAATTTTCCGACCGCTTCGGGCATTTGTTTACCAACAAATCGTATTCGCATTATAAACTGCGTGTTGAATATCGTTTCACCGGCAACCAAGTAAAAGGCGGTCCGGGCTGGGCTTATCGCAACAGCGGAGCAATGCTCCACTCGCAAGCGCCTGAAACAATGGCTGTTGAACAAGATTTTCCCGTATCGGTCGAAGCCCAGATGCTGGGCGGCAATGGCGTGGACAACCGCCCAACAGGCAATGTGTGCACACCCGGAACGGAAGTTTGGATTGATGGCTCTCTGTATAAGGATCATTGCTGCAACTCGTCGTCGCAAACCTATCACGGCAACCGCTGGGTTACCCTCGAAATGCTTGTGCTGGGCGACAGTATCGTGCATCACATTATCGACCGCGATACCGTGATGACCTACACACGTATAACCGTTGGTGGCGGTAACGTCAATCCCAAACCCGACATTGCCGAAGGTCCGCTGAAATCGGGGCGAATAGCCTTGCAGTCGGAAAGCCATCCAATTGAATTTCGTAAAGTGGAACTGCTTGATTTAACCCCCGCTAAATAAATATCAACCAAAATAAAACAAATTCGCAATGCTTTATCATCTGTTCGACTGGTTAAAAGGTTCTTTCGATATCCCCGGTTCGGGAATGTTCAATTTCATTTCGTTTCGCGCCGCCTGCGCAATGATTTTCTCCCTGATATTCGCACTCTTTGTGGGGAAAAAAATAATCGGCATATTGCAGCGCAAACAAATTGGCGACCAGGTTCGCGACTTGGGCATCGAAGGCATGATTCAGAAAAAAGATACCCCCACAATGGGCGGAATAATTATCCTTCTGTCGATACTTATCCCCGTGCTGCTTTTTGCCAAACTGAACAATATCTATCTATTACTGATGATTGTAGCCACCGTATGGTTAGGCGCAATAGGCTTTATCGACGACTATATAAAGGTGTTTAAAAAAAACAAGCGCGGAATGAGCGGCAAGGCAAAAATTCTGGGTCAGACAGGGCTGGGAATTATCATTGGCAGCGTGCTTTTCCTTAACAGCGATGTTGTTGTGCGCGAAAAAGTTCCCGCAGGCACACCCGACGCCCAATATACGCTTGCCGGAAATCAGAAAATATGGACAAAAGAATCGAAATCGACCATCACCACCACGCCTTTCCTGAAAAACAACGAGTTCAACTATTCGATGCTTATGCCTTTTGGCAACAGCCGCACCCGGCAGGTGGGCGGGTGGATTATTTTTGTTCTGGCAACGATTTTTATTATCACAGCAGTATCGAATGGCGCCAATCTCACCGACGGTCTTGACGGTCTTCTGACTGGTACATCGATAATTATAGGCACAACGCTTGGCATATTTGCCTATCTTTCCGGCAATATTATCTATGCCGATTATCTGAATATCATGTACATTCCTTCGACCGGAGAACTGGTGGTTTATATTGCCGCATTCATTGGTGCGCTGGTGGGTTTTCTGTGGTATAACACCTATCCGGCTCAGGTATTTATGGGCGACACGGGCAGTCTGGCGATCGGCGGCATTATTGCCGTTTTTGCAATCATCATACGCAAGGAACTGCTGATACCGATTTTATGCGGGATATTTTTAGTCGAAAGCCTGTCGGTAATTGTTCAGGTTTACTGGTTTAAAATCACAAAATGGCGTACAGGCACAGGTAAACGCATCTTCAAAATGACCCCGCTGCACCATCATTTTCAGAAAGAAGGCAACAACAGTATCAACGCCTGTATTCAGAAACCCTTACGCGCTTTGCCCGAATCGAAAATCACAGTCCGATTTTGGATTGTAACAATTTTGCTGGCAGTGATTACCGTTGTAACCCTGAAAATACGTTAGTGGTCAGTGCCTGCGGCGATTGTCTGAACTGTGATTTTATTAAGATTTTCAAGATAGGCAGGATTGACGGCAAAGTCCAAGTCCAGCAGGGACTGCACATTAATAAATAACTGATTAATTGATTAACTGATTAATGCCTGCGGCGGCAGACAGGCTGAGCCACAAAGCCGCCGCCGCAGGCACTAACCACTAAACTTTTGACCATCAGGGCATTCATATCAATAGAAACATCCGAATATCACAAGCGGTGAAACTCTGTACGGAATTCCATATTGCAGCCGACGCAATTGTATTCTATTGATATGG
>JAITIA010000043.1 GCA_031279695.1 Prevotellaceae bacterium
GGCGATATCGTTTCGGTGGACTGCGGTAGCAAACTGAAAGGCTTCTATGGCGATTCGGCTTATACTTTCGCGGTTGGCAAAATTTCACCCGCAGCAGAAATGCTACTGAAAGTAACAAAAGAATCGCTATATAAAGGTATTGCACAGGCAGTTGAAGGAAATCGTGTGGGCGATGTCTCCAATGCCGTACAGGCGCACGTCGAGCAATTCGGCTTTTCCGTAGTCCGCGAAATGGTAGGACATGCAATAGGCAAGAAAATGCACGAAAATCCCGAAGTGCCCAACTATGGCAAAAAAGGCAAAGGTACACAACTTCGTAAAGGAATGGTAATCTGCATAGAACCAATGATTAATATTGGTCGGAAAGAGATTTATCAGGAACGCGACGGATGGACAATTAAAACAGTAGATGGCAGTCTGTCCGCCCATTATGAGTTGACTGTTGCCGTCGGCAAAGATAAGGCTGATGTGCTGTCAACGTTTGAATTTGTTGAAAAAGTATTGAATGGCAAAAATTAAAAAGATTGATTGAATGGCAAAACAAGCCTCAATAGAACAGGACGGCACAATAACCGAATCGTTGTCGAATGCAATGTTTCGCGTAGAACTTGACAATGGTCATGTAATAATTGCTCACATCTCCGGCAAGATGCGCATGCATTATATAAAAATCTTGCCGGGCGACAGAGTCAAGGTTGAGATGTCTCCCTACGATTTGTCGAAAGGACGAATATCGTTTAGATACAAGTAAACCAGAATATTAAATTTAGTTAGAATAAAAAAATTAAAACAATGAAAGTAAGAGCATCTATCAAACGACGCAGTGAAGATTGCAAAATAGTCAGACGCGAAGGTCGTCTGTACGTGATTTGTAAAAAAAATCCTAAACTGAAAATGCGTCAGGGATAAGTTATTATTAATTAATTAATTAAAGTATCAGAATGGCACGTATTGCAGGAATTGATTTACCTAAAAACAAACGAGGCGAAATCGGACTGACCTATATTTATGGAATAGGTCGCTCGACTGCCCGCAAAATCCTGACCGAAGCTTCGGTGGACTATAACACCAAAGTTAAGGACTGGAACGACGAGCAGATTACAAGCATCCGAAATATAATCGGACAAAATTACAAAATCGAAGGCGAACTTCGGTCAACAGTTCAGTTGAATATCAAACGACTGATGGACATCGGCTGCTATCGCGGCATCCGTCATCGCTTGGGCTTGCCGGTGCGCGGTCAAAGTACCAAAAACAACGCCCGTACCCGAAAAGGAAAACGGAAAACTGTTGCCAATAAAAAGAAAGCAACCAAATAAGTCTATTAGTAATGGCAAAAAAAACAGTCCAAAAAAAGAGAGTAGTGAAAGTGGAAGCGCTGGGTCAGGCACATATACATTCCACCTTCAACAATATTATTATTTCGATAACCAACAACGACGGTCAGGTAATCAGTTGGGCGTCGGCAGGCAAAATGAAATTCAGAGGGTCGAAAAAAAATACCCCCTACGCCGCGCAAGTCGCCACCGCCGAATGCGCCAAAACCGCCTTCGACCTGGGTCTGCGCAAAGTAAAAGTCTATGTTAAAGGACCCGGCGCCGGCAGAGAATCGGCTATCCGAACAATCAATTCGGCAGGAATTGAAGTAACTGAAATAATAGACGTTACCCCAATGCCACACAATGGATGTCGCCCTCCGGGTCGCCGCCGCGTATAACAAGGTCTAAATTCGTAAAAATACAAGTGTAAAAATTAATAAATAAAGTAACTAATGGCAAGATATACAGGACCCAAAACAAAAATTGCACGCAAATTCGGAGAACCGATATACGGACCGGATAAATATTTTGAAAGAAAACATTATCCTCCGGGCCAGCACGGTACGTCAAGGGGCCGCTCGCGGGATAAATTCTCGGAATACGGACAGCAATTGAAAGAAAAACAAAAGGTTAAATATACCTACGGCTTGCTCGAACGTCAGTTCCGCAACCTCTACGAAAAAGCATCGCGCATGAAAGGACGCAAAGGCGAAAACCTTATCATTCTGCTCGAAAGCCGACTCGACAATACCGTTTACCGCATGGGGCTTGCACCCACGCGACCGGCAGCCAGGCAACTCGTATCACACCGGCACATTACGGTCAATGGCAAGGTTTGCAACATCCCGTCGGCACTGCTGACCCCCGGCAACGTGGTGGCTGTGCGCGAAAGATCAAAAGAACTGGAAGCAATCAAAGATTCCGTCGGCACACAGCAGCAAAGTCGCTTCTCGTGGCTGGAATGGAACGGCGCAGAACTGTCGGCAAGATTTCTCGCCCGCCCCGACCGCACGGAAATACCGGAAAGAATAAACGAGCAGTTGATAGTTGAACTATATTCTAAATAATTAAGGGAAAACCGGAATAAATGCAGAAAATCTGCAACCGATTGTAAATAAAGATAAAAAAAATTATTATGGCAATATTAACATTCCAAAAACCAGACAAGGTTATCATGCTCGACTCCGACAAATCGTTTGGCAAGTTCGAGTTTCGCCCTCTGGAACCCGGCTACGGTTTGACAATAGGTAACGCTTTGAGACGCATATTACTGTCGTCGCTCGAAGGTTTCGCTATCACCTGCGTGAAAATCACAGGCGTAGATCATGAATTTACAACAATTTCCGGAGTAATGGAAAACGTTGTAGAGTTTATCCTGAACCTGAAAAAAATCAGATTCAAACGAAAACTCGAAAACGTGGACAGCGAAAAGGTTACAATTGTTATCACCGGGCAAAACGAACTGCGTGCCGGTTTACTTAACAATTTTCTCAGCTCGTTTGTAATTCTCAATACCGACCTGATAATCTGTCGTATGGAACCAACCGTAAAACTGGAATTTGAAATTACAATCAAAAAAGGAAGAGGTTATGTTCCGGCAGAGGAAAATAAACCCGAAGACAGCGTCATCGGCGTTATCCCGATAGACTCGATCCATACGCCTATTGTCAACGTAAAATATGACGTTGAACCCTGGCGCGTGGAACAAAAAACGGACTACGACAAACTGTTGCTCGAAATTACCACCGACGGCTCGATTGCCCCCAAAGAAGCCCTGCGCTCGGCAGCCGAAATTCTGATACACCATTTTATGCTGTTTACCGATGAAAGAAAAATCACCGAAGAAATTGAAGCAAAGGCAAGCAGCACCGAAGGTTACGACGAAGAAATAATGCGAATACGTCAGTTGCTGAAAAATAAAATTGGCGACCTCGACTTGTCGGTCAGAGCATTGAACTGCCTGAAACAGGCAGAAATAGAAACACTGGCAGATCTGGTGAAGTTCCAGAGAGCCGATTTACTGAAATTCCGCAATTTCGGACGGAAATCACTCACCGAATTAGATGAACTTCTTGATAATCTCAATCTTACATTCGGTATGGATATTACAAAGTATAAATTTGACAAAGACTAAAAAGAAATGAGACATAACAAAAAATTCAATCATTTAAGTCGAACATCATCGCACCGCAAAGCCATGCTGGCAAATATGGCGTCGTCGCTTATCCTGCACAAGCGCATCACAACCACCGTTGCCAAAGCCAAAGCGCTGCAAATGTATATCGAACCGTTAATTACAAAATCCAAAGCGGCAAATAACGCTACCATTTCCACAATAGTGAAAACTGTGGAAATGAAATATAAAGACGGCAATACCGCAACAGTGGAACGAACAATCAATGTCAATTCCTCGACGCCCGCCCGCCGCTTGGTATTCAGCTATCTAAAAGATAAAGAAGCCGTTAAGGAACTCTTTGGCGTTGTTGCCGCAAAAGTGGGCGACCGCCCCGGCGGATACACCAGAGTGCTCAAAACAGGCTTCCGCAAAGGCGACGCCGCCGAAATGGCTTTGATTGAACTGGTTGATTTCAACGAATCTGCAATGCAGACAACGGCAAAGAAAGAAACAAAAAAAACAACCCGACGCAGTCGCAAAAAAGTATCGGGCGACAAACCGGCCGCCGAACAGCCAAAAGTGCTGCTGACCGAACAATCAGACCCGATAGAAGATGTTCAAACCGAACAGGTAACAGAACAGACAACCGTTGCCGAAACAGAAACAGCACAAACAGAGGAAACAGCCGAGTCCGAAGTTGCCACTGTTGAGCCTGCCAACGAAGTCGAAAAACAGGAAAACATTTGATTTTTAAAAAAAATATTTTTTGTTTTATTATATTATAGTTATGCTGAAAAACCGCTCCCAAAGAGCGGTTTTTTTTTGAATATCCTACCTGACCGTCTGAAATCACAGTTCAGACAATTTGCGCCAGCCGAAAATCTTGCCAATCTTGCAAAAATCGTGATTCAGACAATCTCCTCTCTGTGCCTCGTCTCAACGGCGGCAAAAAAACGTTGAGTTTTCCCAAAAAATCGAAAACTTCTTCCAAAAACTTCGGCGACGGAGCAGAAAAAAACAGCAAAAAGCAAAAAAAATGAAAAATTTTTTACGTTGTTAACAGTATGAAAAACATGAATTTATATCATAATGATGAAAGAAAAACAAAAAAATGCACAAAAAAATTTGGAGATATAAAAAAAGTCCGCACCTTTGCAGCAATTATTAATGAGTGTTAATTTTTTAAATTTTGTGAATTATGAATAAAAGAAAATTTTTAAGTTTCAAGCCGATTGCAGGCACTATTTTAGGTCTCGCATTCGCAACAATTACGGGGGTCAACGTGTACCTCGTAATGGAAGGGCAAAAGAAATTGTCCACTTCCGATGTAATGCTGAAAAACATTGAGGCGTTGTCGCAGGAAAGTAATAACCAAACCCAATTATGGATACGGATGCCTCATCCTTGTTCATACACGGTTACGGGTAATCCATGTTCCACTATAGTAGTAACTGTAGGAGGTATGGAAGTACAGGTTCAGTTAGACAAGAATGGAAACGGAACGGTTACGAACAATCAGGGACGTATAACGTGTGATCCAAATGGAACTGAACAATGTACTGCAAAAGAGTGCCTTTAATTAGAATAAGGGTTATTTAAAACGGAGTTCGATATAAATATATTTTTAGGATATACTCTAAACAGATATTTTATGTCGAACTCCTTTTTTATTATTGTTTAATTAAATATTTATTATCAAGATGAAACAGATATTATTACTGACTGCATGTATTATTGCAGTTTACGGATGTTCAATCAAAGAAGAGGATGGAACTTTAAAAAAAAGTAAAACACATAAAACAATCAAGTTTGATTTGAAACAAAAACCTGTCAGTATCCATAAAACAGGATTAATTAAGAGTATGGATATTATCAGCCTCCACTGTGAAGATGTTTTTGACAGGATGGAAAAAATAATTGGATACAAAAACCGTATCTATATTTTCGATTGGGAACAGACATATTCCGTGTATATATTCGACACTTTGGGAAAGCATATAAATACCATTTCCCGACATGGGCAGGGACCGGAAGAATACGCACAAATTTCGGATATTGACGTCGATACCGTCAATTCAACTTTGAATATTTTGAGCAGGATGGACAAAAAACTGCTAAAATTCGATTTGGACGGAAAACGCTGTCTGGGAGTTGAACGCACGGCAATGGCATTTACAAAAATGTACAAAATAAAGGACGGATATCTTGGATATGTTGCAAACGATATTTGGGATAAAGAAAAACCATACAATGTATGGCAACTATCGGAAAAACAGGAGGTGAAAGCGAGTTTTTTTGAAATAGATAAAACATGGCACAGCAAAAGTTTCCCAGGATACACTGTTTTTTCTTGTTTTAAAGATAAAATCTATTATATTACGCCAATGGATTTTAATATTTATTCGATAAAGGATGGTAAGGTTTTTGTTGAATATACTTTTGATTTTGGAGATTATACTTGGCCACCGCATTTGAAGGAGTATAAAGCCCCTAATGAAACTTTCGAATATCGTCATTCCAAAGTATATGGATTTGATAATTTTCAAGAAACGGATAAATGGCTTATTACTCGTTTTTTACATAAGGGACAGTATCAAATTGGTATATATGATAAAATAATGGATACAGCTTGTGTTGCTCACATTGTTGACAGCCCTGACGGAGAATATTTTATTATCAGTTTCGGAGAAATAGTTGGGATTGATGAAACAACAATATATGCTAAATTAGACGCTCAGTGGGTAAAAGATGCGTGGGTAGGAAAAAACCAGTACGTTGATTTCTGTCCCAAACACGGAGAACAAATTGAGCGACTGCGCAAAAAGTTTCCGGTTGTGAGTGAAGAGGATAATCCTTATTTGCTGATATATAAGATAAACTGAATTGTGAAAAAACTATAACAATGAAACAT
>JAITIA010000048.1 GCA_031279695.1 Prevotellaceae bacterium
TTTTATCAATTCCAAAAAATAGATTTCCATACTGGTAGAGATGGATGGCGTGGGACATGGTAACGAAAAGTTATTGAATCTTTACACCGATGTTTGAATATGGTTTTATCTGCACTTCATTCTGTTCAACATATAGTTGAGTCACTTTATTTTCATTCAGCGGCAGGCGTAAAATGGAGAATTGAAAATTGAAAAAGCTCGCGGGCTTTGCCTAAAAAGCACAGCGTCTTTCACTAAAAAGCACAGCGTCTTTTATCAAAAAGCACGGCGTCTTTTACTGAAAAGGCGGCGGGCTTTTAAAATTTACTCTCCAATCTTTTTTAAAAAGCCCGCCGGCTTTTTGAATTTACTCTCCGATGTTTTTTAACAATCATTTATTTCTAAATAACTGCTTATGAAATAGCGATATTCTTATAATACAGTTGTATCTTTGTGGAAAACTTTCCTGTTTTGTAAATAAAAAAGCTGTCCGTTTGGAAATATTATATCGATAAAATATCTACTTTTGCCCCCGAATATGGTTCCAATTTGAATTGGATTAAATGGGAATCCTGTGAAATTCAGGAACTATCCCCGTAGCTGTAAGTTTCGTTTAAAGGCATGCATTCTTTGCCACTGACCCGCAAGGGTTGGGAAGGCGCATCGCTTGAAACAAGTCAGAAGACCTGCCGTATCAAACACAGTCCGGCGCTTTCGGGTGAAAGGCGGCAGGATAGGTTTTCATCTGTTCATAAATCAGACAAATACCTTTTCCTTTCGTCTTTCCCGTATCAAACGGATATGTTCGTTGTGAAAGAAATATTAAATTAGAAATATACAGAATGGAATTAGTTATCATCAAAAGAGATGGGAAAAAAGAAGCGTTTTCCATTGAGAAAATCAAAAATGCGATTGCAAAAGCCTTTCTATCGGTAGGAAGTTTCGCGACACAGGATGTTATTACCAATATTTTGAGCCGTGTGAACTTCACAAGTGAAACAACTGTGGAGGAAATTCAAAATCAGGTGGAAGTGGCGCTGATGGCAGAGAAGTATTATGCCGTCGCCAAATCGTATATGCTCTACCGGCAAAAGCATTTGGAAGACCGCGAGGTGCGCGATAAACTCAAATTCCTGATAGATTACTGCGACGCAAGCAATGCGGCTTCCGGCAGCAAATACGACGCCAATGCCAACGTCGAAAACAAAAACATGGCAACCCTTATCGGAGAACTTCCCAAATCCGGCTTCATCCGCCTCAATCGCCGTCTGCTGACCGACCGCCTGAAAGATATGTACGGCAAAGAAGTCGCCGACCGTTATATCGACTTGCTCAACAATCATTTCATCTATAAGAATGACGAAACAAGCCTGGCAAACTATTGCGCCAGCATCACCCTGTATCCATGGTTGACGGGGGGCACGACTTCTATCGGCGGAAACTCCAAAGCCCCAAGCAATCTGAAATCCTTTTGCGGAGGATTTATAAATATGGTTTTCATGGGTTCCAGCATGTTGAGCGGAGCCTGCGCCACACCGGAATTTCTGATGTATATGAACTATTTCATCGGATTGGAATATGGCGACGATTATTATCTGCACGCAGACAAAACGGTTGATTTGTCTAAAAAACAACGCTCCTTGGACAAGGTGATTACAGACTATTTTGAACAGATTGTCTATTCCATTAACCAGCCGACCGGAGCACGGAATTTTCAGGCAGTATTCTGGAACATATCTTACTACGACAGGTATTATTTTGAAAGTCTGTTTGAAAACTTCATTTTCCCCAACGGCAGCAAGCCCGATTGGAATTCGCTTAACTGGTTGCAGAAACGTTTCATGAAATGGTTTAACTTAGAACGTACCCGCGCGGTATTGACCTTTCCGGTAGAAACAATGGCTTTGCTGACAGAGAACGGCGAACCAAAAGATAGAGAATATGGCGACTTTACGGCAGAAATGTATGCCGAAGAGCATTCGTTCTTTACATATATGAGCGATAATGCCGATTCGCTCAGCAGTTGCTGTCGGCTGCGAAACGAAATCCAAGACAACGGATTCAGTTATACTCTGGGCGCGGGAGGCGTTTCAACCGGCTCGAAAAGCGTTTTGACCATTAACCTGAATCGATGCATACAACATGCAGCACAGAAAGGACTGCTACATCAATTTTTCCTTGAAGAAGTCGTTGATTTGGTTCACAAAGTACAATTAGCCTACAACGAAAACCTGAAATACATGTACGAAAAAGGCATGTTGCCTTTATTTGACGCCGGCTATATCAACATGGGACGGCAGTATCTGACCATTGGCGTCAATGGCTTGGTGGAAGCGGCAGAGTTCTTGGGAATCAAAATAAACGATAATCCCGAATATGAAAATTTTGTCCGGCAGGTACTCGGACTTATCGAACAGTACAATAAAAGATACCGAACAAAAGAGATAATGTTTAACTGCGAAATGATTCCCGCCGAAAACGTAGGCGTTAAACATGCAAAATGGGACAGAGAAGCCGGTTACAAGGTGCCGCGCGATTGCTACAACAGCTATTTTTATATCGTAGAGGATGACTCCATCAACATCGTGGACAAATTCCGCCTGCATGGACGAAAATACATCGAACACCTGACGGGAGGCTCGGCTTTGCACATGAATCTGGAAGAACATCTCGACAAAGAACAGTACCGACAATTACTTCGCGTGGCAAGTCAGGAAGGATGCAACTATTTCACATTTAACATCCCGAACACAGTCTGCAACGATTGTGGACATATCGACAAACGCAAGCTGAAAGAATGTCCCTCGTGCGGCAGCCATAATCTGGATTACCTCACGCGGATTATCGGCTATATGAAACGAGTCAGTAATTTCTCACAGCCCAGGCAAGAGGAAGCAAAAATAAGACATTATGCTACGTCTCGTCAATATAACTTTAAAATCGCTACTTTTGCAGAATAATTGAAAAAATGATTGTCTGATGAATATACAGCAAGACAAATTTTGGGCAAATCAAGTTGACCGTAGGCGGTTTTGCGTGGAAACGGCGCGAAAATTCAGTATTGTATTACTGCAATAGAAAAAACGACTGTACAACCCGCAACATACACGCAATAGTTATACAATCGTTATTCTTTTGAGTCGCAAGAATACGATACTATTTTGAAATATCCAAACAAAATCGTAAAATATTTTCCGAGTAATTCGTAATTGAAATGAAATTTGCAAGTTATAATATTGTTTTTCAGGAAATCCCCGGCGAAGTAACGCTGGCAATCAACCTGTCTAACTGTCCGAATCGTTGCAAGGGCTGCCACAGTCCATATCTTATGGAAGATAAGGGGGAAATCCTGAATGAAGACAGGCTCGTTGAATTACTTGAAAAATATGGCAATGCCATTACTTGCGTCTGCTTTATGGGCGGAGACGCCGAGCCGCAGGAGCTTGAACGATATTCCGTTTTCTTGCGAAACCAAAGCAACGGACAAATAAAAATCGGATGGTATTCCGGCAAAAATACATTCCCGAAAGAGTGTTCCCTGCAAAACTTTGATTACGTTAAATTAGGCGCTTATGTTGAACATTTGGGCGGCTTGGATTCGACAACGAGCAATCAACGGTTTTACAGGATAGACAAGGGACAAATGATGGATATGACAGAATATTTTCATAAAAACGCTAAATTCGCTAACATATAAATACAGAATAAATGTACAAAGTTTCACATATTGCAGCAGAAACAGGATTAAAAGATTATATCCGAAATTATCAAGACATTGATAAGTTTATTGTTTATTGCAAACAATGCGATAGATATAACGCCTGCTGGTCGTGTCCTCCGTTTGATTTTGACACAAGCGAAGCTATTTCGACATACAATACGGCGTACATAATAGGCACAAAGGTTCTTCTTGACAGCAACGTGATTAAAGAGAACACAGGCTGGGAACGATGTACAAAAATCACTTACCATATTATTGAAGAAATCCGTCGCGATTTGGACAAAAAGTTGCTGTCGCTGGAACATGCCTTTCCCGGCAGCAGAGCTTTCTTTGCCGGAACGTGTCATATCTGTCCAAAAGACGAATGTAATAGGATTAAAGGCAAGCCTTGTGTTTTTCCCGAAAGAATACGCCCCTCCCTCGAATCTTTCGGTTTTGATATGGCTAAAACGGCTGCCGAACTGCTGAATATTGAAATGAAATGGAGCCTTAACGGTATTCTTCCTGAATATTTTACGCTTGTAAGCGGTTTGTTTTCGACAAACAATATAAATATAAACCGAGAATTAATTGAAAATTGAAAATGAATACTCAATACCCGTTAAATAATCATATTAAAATCACAGTTCAGACAATCCGTGCCAGCAGGGGCAAAAATGCGCAGGAACTCACAAAAATATAAGTTAACTCACTCAAAAAATCCTATAAACAACAAGCTGCCATCTAATACCGTAACCCGAAAAATCGCTGATTGAAAATAATGTTGTAATTTTATGATTTAAAAATATTAACTGTTTCGCAGGGAACATCAAATATTTTTTAAAATGAAAAATTGTAATTTTAATTTC
>JAITIA010000137.1 GCA_031279695.1 Prevotellaceae bacterium
TCGAGTCGGAAGGAAAGGCGCTGTATGCAGGCGTATATTTCGACTACTGCCCAAACATCCCAAACGGTGTTAAAGACAGACATCCGCTGAATTATAACAGAGACATAAGCTACGAAAGCGTTCTAAACACCGCGCTGTCGAACAAACTAAACCTGATGAGCATAGAACTAAAAGTGCAGTTTAGTATTTTTTAGCACGCAGATGACGCAGATTGGAAGGATGACCGCAGATTTTTTTCTGCGAAAATCCGCTGTTGGGACACACGCAGGGGCGTTGCGCGCAACGCCCCTGCATTGCGACACACAACGCCGCCGCAAATATCCTTCGCGGAGACGCACGCCGTGCGTCTCTACATCGTAGCAAACATTCCCCTCCTTCGGAGGGGCAGGGGTGGTTCACAAATATCAATCAAATCATCCTGAAATCACAGTTCAGACAAAAATCATCAATCAAAAATCTCCAAAAAATCGGAAAAAACTGTCGATTTTGCATGGACGCGACCCGAAATACGCGCTCCGAACAGATTTTTGTTGAAAAAAATGACATAAATTGTTTGCGCCATAAATTACTGTAAAATAAATATTTAAATCAACAAAAACACTGTCGCATCAAAGTATTTATCAAAAAATAATTGATTTTTGTGTTGGGATATTGAAAAAAACACTAATTTTGCGGTCGTTTTTTCGGCTTGAAAAGGCAGATAAAAACCGGTAAATTTATTGTTTAACAATAGAAAAATGAATTAGTAAAATATTTAAAACTGATTAGAAAAACATGCAGGCTAAAGGGTTTATAAAATTTGTGGCTCTACTGTGTTTTGTGGCAAGCATCTGGATGCTGTCCTTTACATTAGTAACCAAAAACATCGAAAACAATGCGGAAACTGAGGCAACCGACGCCTCCGGAAATTTGGATGAAGTCAAACTGGCGGAAATTCTGCGCAACAAGAGAAACGAAAAAGTATGGCTCGGCTATACTTATAAAGAGTGTAAGGACAAGGAGATAAGCCTTGGACTCGACCTCAAGGGCGGAATGAATGTGATGATGGAAATTTCGATACCCGACGTTATCAGGGCAATATCGAACCAAAGTACTGACGCTACGTTTGTTAAGGCGCTGGAAACAGCCGTCGAAAAACAACAATCATCAACAGCAGACTTTCTGACCCTGTTTGAAGAGTCGTGGAACGAAGCAGAGCCGAACGCAAAAATGTCGCGCGTTTTCGGAACGCTGGGCATGAGTTCCAGAATCAAACCGGAATCGACAAACAGCGAAGTGATAAAAGTGCTGCGCGAAGAAGCGGAAAGTTCTATTGCTACCTCGTTCAACGTTTTGCGTAACCGTATCGACCGTTTTGGAGTAACAGCGCCCAATATTCAAAGAATAGGTTCGACCAATAGAATTTTGGTGGAACTTCCGGGCATCAAAGAAACCGAACGAGTGCGCAAATTGTTGCAAGGAACGGCAAGTCTCGAATTTTGGGAAACATACGAAAATTCGGAAATCTTCCCGCTGCTTGAAAAAGCAAATGCCGTGATAAAAGAAATACTCGACGAAGAAAAGAAGGCGGCAACTCCCGACATCGATTCGGCGACCACACAAGTTACTGACATCGCGCCGCTTGCCGTTGCCGATTCGTCAAAAACAGAAGCCGATTCGGCGCTTGCCTCGCTTGCCGATTCGCTCAACATCGCCCCCGATTCAACCATGATGGACAATT
Organism: Prevotellaceae bacterium; assembly: GCA_031279695.1. Classification (GTDB taxonomy): domain Bacteria; phylum Bacteroidota; class Bacteroidia; order Bacteroidales; family UBA932; genus JAIRLF01. The sequence goes on from JAITIA010000137.1 coordinate 1,721, forward strand.
ATCCTTTATATAAGGTATTGCAGCCAATGATAACTCAGGAAGGAAGAATGATGCTGGGACCCGTGATTGGACATGTGGCGGTCGATAATATGGAAAAAGTGGAAAAATGGCTCGCCTTGCCCCGCGTCAAATCCCTGTTTCCTATAGATTTTGTCCCGATGTGGTCGGTAAAAGCAGTCGATAAAGGCGAAACAGTTTACACCCTGATTGCCATCAAATCGACCTCCGACGGCGTTCCCCCGCTCGACGGCTCGGTTGTTACCGACGCGCGGGTAACAAACGACCCTCAAAAAGGTTTTGGCGTGTCGATGAATATGGACGCCGAAGGCGCTGATATTTGGGCTCGATTGACGGCACAGAACAAAAAGAAATCAATTGCCATTATTCTCGACGGATACGTTTATTCGCACCCAACGGTTCAGGACGAAATTCGCGGAGGCAGCTCCTCAATAACAGGCGATTTCTCCTCGTCGGAAGCCACCGACCTTGCCAACGTGCTGAACTGCGGAAAAATGCCCGCCTCGGCAGCAATCATTCAGGAAGCCATTGTAGGACCTTCGCTGGGTAAGGAATCTATCGACGCAGGCTTCCTTTCCTTCGTTCTGGCATTTATACTCGTTCTGGCGTATATGTGGCTATATTACAGCACGGCAGGTCTCACAGCCAACGTCGCGCTGCTGAGCAACGTGCTGCTGCTGTTTGGAGTGCTGAGCTCGTTTGGCGCAGTTCTCACCCTTCCGGGTATTGCCGGTATAGTGCTCACTATGGGTATGGCGGTCGATGCTAACGTTATTATATATGAACGTATTAAAGAAGAAATCCGTTTGGGCAAAAGCCTTCGCTTAGCCGTTACCGAAGGCTACCGACAGGCAATGTCGGCAATTCTCGACGGTCAAATAACCACTTTTCTGATGGCTATTGTGCTGTTCCTGTTCAGTTCGGGACCGGTGCAGGGCTTTGCCACAACCTTGGGAATAGGTATTATCACCTCGCTTGTTACATCAATATTCATCTCCCGTCTGGTGGTTGAATGGATGCTTGCCCGCGAAATGAAAGTGAAATTCGGCACCAAATATACTCTGGATTTTCTGAAAGATGCCTCATACGACTTTCTCGCCCTGCGCAAAAAAGCATACATCGTGTCGATTATACTTTGCGTTGCCGGAACAGCCTGTATCCTGACAAAAGGCTTCAGCCTTGGTATCGATTTCTCCGGAGGACGTTCATACGTAATCCGTTTCGACAGTACCCCAAGCGTGGAAGAAGTGCGCGAAAGTATTGCCTCCTCGTTCGACGCATCGACGGAAGTCAAACAGTTTGGTCCGACACATCAACTGAAAATTACTACAAAATATAAAATCGACAATAAGGACGAGGCGGTGGACAAAGAGGTATCCGAAAAACTGTATGCAGCAATCGGAAAATTCTTTAACGAAGAATTATCGTACGACGATTTTGCATCCACACAGAACAATCCCGTTGGCATTATCAGTTCCGAAAAAGTGGGTCCAACCATAGCCTTGGATATGCAAATCGACTCGGTGATAGCCATTTTGCTCACCCTGATAATTATATTTTTCTATATCGCAATCCGGTTTAAAAACTGGAACTGGGGTCTGGGCGCCGTTATCGCCATGTCGCACGACGGTCTGCTGACTATCGCCCTGTTCTCCGTCTGCGCAGGTCTGATGCCCTGGTCGATGGATATTGACCAGCACTTTATAGCTGCCGTTCTGACAGTTATCGGCTATTCGATCAACGATACGGTGATAATCTTTGACCGTATCCGCGAAAACAAACAACTGTATCCCAAACGCTCGTGGTACGAATTGATTAACAGCGCCATCAACTCGACACTGATGCGTACAATCAATACCTCGGCAACGGTGCTGGTAGTTCTTTTAGCAATATTTATCTTTGGAGGCGAAACCATCAGAGGCTTCTCGTTCTCGCTGACCTTCGGAGTGATTGTTGGCGTTTATTCAACAGTATTTATAGCAATCCCGCTGGCATACGAATTGGTGAAGAAAAAAGAACGTCAAACACAGCAAGTAACATTGAAAAAATAAATAAAATTATAGTGTTTCAAGAAAAGGGTAACGGAATTTTTGTTCTGTTACCCTTTTTAATTGACCATTGACCACTGCCCGGTCAATCGCGCTCAATATCAATTGTTCCGCCTTCGTATCCGCATACGCCCATTCGCGGCGAATTAATCACAGGACTTATGGCACATTCGGGAAAATTTTCACATTCATCCTCATTCTCATGTTTTTTTGCGCATTTGTTGCACAACAAACCCTCTCCATCCTGTACACAACCCGTACAATATTGCGTAGCCGGCGCTTTATTACACCTGTTGCAAAGCATTTTGGGCGGCTCGTTGCGCGAGAGAAGCACCACTTTTTTATCGGCTTTGACCGGATATTCGTCAATTACAGTAAGTTGTAATTCTGTTGTACTGCCAAAATCGTATTGGTAGTCCAGTTTCAAATCGGGATAAAAAACCGTGTTTACCTTTCTGTTCATAGCAATTTCGCCATGTTTGCCTGTTTTTATGTGCGGTTGTGTGAACGTTTTCAATAAACTGTTCAAATTCATGGCGTCGCCCTTATTCGCCGACGGTAACAGGAACCTGCTCAAATGTCCGCAACATTCCAGCCATATTTTCCGCAAAAACGTGTCAATATCTTTCATTGTTGCATCCCCATCCACCCAGAGCGACAGAAAATAAGGAGTTTTGCCCCAGCGCGGGTCAGTTTCTACCTTCACCAGAAACGACTGTCCCGCAGGCTTGTCTGCGGTCAGTTTTTCGAGTTCGATTTTCAAATGGCGGCTGATACCCGTCCTTGCAAATATTTTGCCGCAAAAAAGGCATTTGCCTTCGGATTTATTGTCTTGTATCATTACATTTTATTATTTGAGTCAAATTACAACTGATATGCAACTCCTAACGGAGTATTTGTTTCAACAATATTATTTTAAACTATAGCCGTTATTTATTTCGCATCCCTAAATAGTGTCCGTCCATAAAGTCGGTCGAAATATGATTTTGAAGTGAAAGGCGGAGCAATCAAGCAATCCGCAGGATTGCATCGCTCGGTAGAAACGGTTGCCAAAGAATTTCCTGCATCCTGTAAGGATGCATCCCT
>JAITIA010000189.1 GCA_031279695.1 Prevotellaceae bacterium
ACTTCGCCCGTGTCGATTCCCATGCGGTCGAATATCAGCGCAAGTTCGTTTACAAACGAAATGTTCAAGTCGCGCTGAGCGTTTTCAATCGCCTTGGACGCTTCCGCGACTTTGATGCATGAGGACTTATGCGTTCCAGCTTCAATAATGGATGCGTATAGGTCATCCACAATCGTTGCCGTTTCTGGGGTGGAACCAGACGTAACCTTTTTTATTTTCGTCAGAGTATTGGTTTTGTCGCCCGGATTGATTCGTTCGGGAGAATATCCGCAGAAAAAATCTACGTTGAATTGCAATCCGCTTTCCTTTTCCAGCACGGGAACGCAATCTTCTTCCGTGCATCCGGGATAGACGGTGGATTCGTAAACGACAATATCTCCTTTTTTCAACGCTTTACCTATCATTCTACTTGCCGAAATCAGCGGACACAAGTCGGGTTTTTTGTATTCGTCTATGGGTGTCGGAACTGTTACGATGTAAATTTCGGCGGTTTTCAAATCCTCGGTATCATGCGATAATTTTAACAAGGATGAATTTTGCAAATCGTCCGAATTTATTTCGCCGGTTCTGTCCCGTCCCGCCCTCAATTCGTCGATGCGGTTCTTGTTAATATCGAATCCTAAAGTGGGATATTTTTTGCCGAATTCTACAGCCAAGGGCAAGCCTACGTACCCGAGTCCGATGATTGCTATATTTTTCATTTGTTTCATTTTATTTAAATGTCAGAGATATTTTGAATTTGGTGGGATATTTTGATAATCTGAATGTCTTCCCGTTCGGGAATGGAATCCAAGCAGCGTTGAAGTAAATCGGGAATGTTTTTGTGAGGAGTTATGATGATCCATTTATACAGTAATTCTTCATTTTAAAACAAAAAACAAATGATAGCGATTGTTAATCGCCAGAAAGCATTTTGTAATAGAAAAGTATTTTTTTATACTTTTTTTTATTTTTTGTTTGCTGTAGCCTTTCCACCCGATTTCCCAATAATGTTCTCCGTCGAATTTGAAAGTGCTGCAATGCCGTTGAATATCAATATTTATTTTTTTTCTTCCAAGTAAAGGCAGTCCTATAGATATGTAATAATTGCGTGGAGAATGCGGAAGACTGATAATGACATTGTCAGCAACACATTTCATTTTTTGCAATACGGGTTCAAAAAAATCATACGGAAGATGTTCCAGTAATTGACAACATAAGAGAACATCAAAATGGTTGCCTTGTAACACTTCATCAATTTCGGTAATATTGCCCACGAAATCAGGCTGTAATTTTTCATCAAAATCAAATGTTGATACCTTGATACCCTGCATGCTCAATATTTTTCCCGTAATACCGTCTCCAATTCCAACGATTAAAACATTTTCAGAGTTCAAAGCCATTGTTTCCGTAATCTGATGCCAATATGAGATCCATCTTGCGATATCCACATATTTTGCAAAATCATAATGACTTGGATCTACCTGTACGGTTGTAGTTTCAAGAATTGTTTTCGATTCCATTATTTTTTTTAAAGTATTTAAAATGTATTATTCGGTTTAATATTTTATTTTTTGCCATTGTTCTTTCCGTCAGGCTCAACCCCATTATATAAATGATTCCGGATATAAACAGGACACTAAAGAAGGACATTGAAATGACGGTTAAAAAATTAACCGGAAACAGCAATTGCACATACGACAATATGGATATGAGCGCTCCCGCAATAATGATGTTTTTGCAAAATATGGTAAAAATGAAATAACGGGCACTGTATTCAACTATTCGTTTCATAATAAATAGTCGTGCAAACAAACTTGCCGTGGCGGTAAACAGTGCTACATACATTACCGTATATGGTAAATATCCCGCTTTCAGAACAAAATAAGAAATCGGCAAATCGATCATAATTATAAGCCCTACAACAATGTTGTAATTTCGTACCCTGCCGGATGCCTGTATCATGATGCCAATCGAACCTGATAAAGAGTTAACAAGCGAAACAAGCAATGTCATACGCACGAAAATAACGGTATATTCTGGAACAACAGTCAGCCATAAATTTAACAGATATTCCATATTCACGAAAGCCGGAACACATACAATCAAAAGAAGGTAAAACGAATATCTGCTGCTTTTCGATACCAAATCCGTTGCATATTTATAATTGCCCGAAGCATAACTTTTGACTATTTGAGGATTAATTGCCATCTGAAAATTCGCCGTAAAACCATTGATTGCGGCGTTAACCTGTCCGGCAATGCCCCGCGCCGCATTCACAAACGTGCCGAAAAACAGATTCAACAAAATGTTTGATCCCTGATCTTTGAGCGTATGACTCAAATCCCCGATAAAAGTCCAGCCTGCAAATGAAAACATTTGTCGAAACAACTGTTTGTCGAATGAAAAACGGTATTTGCATTCAGGGAAATTACGCCTGCAATAAATCACATATATTGACTGAACAATTGATGTGGTTGCAAGTACAAGGACTACATAAAATTTTAGTTTATCAATATCCCACACTGAAAGAAAATAAACGATTACAAGTTTCAAAATAACATCAATAATACTTGTGTATGCATAAGTTTTCATGTGCTCGTGTGCAACAATACAAGAATTGTACGGAACACAGATGATGCTAACCATCAATGAAAAAACGGAACATTGATATACCCAATTAGCAGCTGATATGCGGAGTGGCGAGATATTGAGTTTCGTATTCAGAAACCACAATCCGACAGTTTCGGCACAAAGTAAGATTACCAGAGCGATACAGATATGTATGGATACCGAATTACAAAACACCTTATGTAATCGTTCAAAACTGTTTCGTCCCAGTTCAAAAGAAATAAACCGTTGTGAAGATCCCACCATAGCACTGTTCAGCCACGCAAACATCACAACCACTCCGCCAACCACATTATAAATCCCGTAATCCTCTAGGCCCAGCGTCGCCAATACTATTCGGGAGGTATAAAGGCGCACGCCCATCGTAATCAGCATCCTGAAATACAGAAACAGCGTGTTTTTCGCTATCCGTTTATTATTTTCCGAAGCGGACGACATTATGTTTCATTATTATTTTGTTTTTATTTTTCATCATGTGACGATGTAGAGACGCACGGCGTGCGTCTCCCGAATATTGTGCATCGCAAATTTATGTTGCTGCGGTGATTTTGTTGCGTTTGTTTCGAGGAGACGCACGCCGTGCGTCTCTACAAAATCCAACGCCATTTTACGCTTTTCGCACGGCAATTGTACCTTTTAGATAATCAATTGCACCTCTTCGCACGACAATTGCACCTCTTCGCACGACAATTGCACCTTTTAGATAATCAATTGCACCTTTTAGATAATCAATTGCACCTTTTAGATAATCAATTGCACCTTTTAGATTGACAATTGCACCTTTTAGATAATCAATTGCACCTTTTAGATTGACAATTGCACCTTTTAGATTGACAATTGCACCTTTTAGATAATCAATTGCACCTTTTAGATTGTCAATTGCAGCATGTTATTTGTCGTTGTCCGTCTTTTTCTCCTTTGCTTTATGCCAAACGCGCACATTTTTCAGCAAATTACTGAAAGTATATTCGGTCAGTTTCTGCGCATTTTTGCCGCGATAGAGATTTTTACCCACTTCGCACAATTCTGTAATACTGGTATAAAGATCTTTGAATACCATGATATTACTCTGCACCAAAGTCTTGCGATTTTCCTTAATTTCGTACTGCGCCTGATTGTCGGCGGCAATGGATGTTGCGGCGGCGTTGAGTTGGGCAATAAAATCTTCGGTCAGCCCCTGAGTCATCAATGCGTCCCTGTATTTGAGGATATTGGCATTCACAAGGCGCAGCCCTTGCAACACGCCTTCCACGTCTTTGCTTCGAATTTTGTTGCGCAACAGCGAAATTCCAAAATCGGACGATGAAAAAGGAACATCCTTACCCGCCATTTTTATGTAGGTACTCAGGCTGTTTGCCGTACTGCTCAAGCCATTGACGGTGGCATAAAGACGGGCGGTGATAACCTTCAATTCAGCCGTTTCCGACTTGGGGTTCAGCAATTCCCGTGCCGTTTTAATTTTTCCTTC
>JAITIA010000214.1 GCA_031279695.1 Prevotellaceae bacterium
ATCCATGGATGCAATTCTTCACTGCCCATCGGTCAGATTTTGTTTGTAAGTTTCTGAACCACACGGAAACGATTGAAAAATTCCTTGGCAAAAACCCGCAGCACGGTATATGTGGGGATGGCAATCAGCATGCCGCCTATGCCGGCAAATTTTCCGGCAATCAGTATCAGCAAAAATATTTCCAGAGGGTGAGCCCTAATGCTGTTTGCAAAGATAAACGGCTGAAAAACAGCATCATCAAGGATTTTCATTCCGATAAACACAAGCAGAATTTTCACCACAACGGTCAGATATTCAGTGGTGTACATCAGGCCGATATTGGCAGCCATCGAAATCACAAGGCTAATGCCGGCAGCAATCAGCGGACCGACGTATGGAATAACGTTCAGGATTCCGGCGGTCAGTCCAAGCAGCAGGGCTGTTCCAAAGTTCAGTCCGACAATAAAATACAGCCCTATTGTAAGAACCGTCATTATGCAAAGCATATCAACAAAAACGCCGATAAAATATCGTACTAAAAGTTTTGTGGCATTGTTCCATGCGTGGCGGATGCCCGAATCGTACTGTTCGGGGAACAGAATTACTACGCCATCGATAAAAAGGCTCTCTTCTTTCAGGAAAAAGAAGGTAATGAAGATGATAGCAAAAACGGCAATGCCTATCGATACCACGAAATCGGTTATCGAGCCAAAAGAGTCAATAAGCACCGAACTGTCGAATATTGATTCTATCTGCTTGTGCATAACCGATTTAAACGAGAAATTTGTATTGACAAACAGACTGTTGAGCAGGTTTTCGAGTTTTTGCAGCGGATTCGACAGCAGCGTAACAAACTCGTTTACATCCATTCGGGTAAATGCTTTGACTTCGGAGGCAATCATTGGTACCAAAAAGTAGAAAAATGCACAGAAAATCAGCATAATAACAATCAGACTTGATGCTGCGCAGAGCCATCGTGGCAGGGTGTGGTTTTTGATGGTGATTTTGCCAAGAAAATTGACAACCGGTTTGCCCACCAGCGCTAAAACCGCCGAAATCAGCAAATAAGCCACAATGCTGCTGAAATACCAGGCAAGAAACCCCGCAAGCAGAGCGCCTCCAATAATCAGCAGATTTTTATACAGTTTGTTCACGACCGTTTTTTGTTAAAAATTATATGTCGCACTTTTCTCGTATTCGGCAATAACTTCCGGTTTACTAAGTAAATACTCAACATCATCGAATCCGTTAAGCAGGCATTGACGTTTGTATGCGTTGATATCGAAATGCTCCGATTTGCCTGTCGTACAGTTGCTTATTGTTTTATTTTCCAAATCGACAATAATTTCGGTTTTCGGATTTTTATCGATAGAGGCAAACAGTTCTTTCAAAAACTCTTCGGAAACCAGCACGGGCAGGACGAAATTGTTCAGAGCGTTGTTTTTAAAAATATCGGCAAAATAGCTTGATACCACAACTCTAAAGCCGTAACCCTGAATAGCCCATGCGGCATGTTCGCGGCTCGAGCCGCAGCCAAAATTTTTGCCTGCAACCAGAATTTCGCCCGCATAATTTTGGTTGTTCAGCGGAAAATCGGGAATCGGATTTCCCTGTTTATCGTATCTCCAATCGCGAAAAAGATTTTCGCCAAATCCCTCACGGGTAGTGGCTTTCAAAAAACGAGCCGGTATAATCTGGTCTGTATCAATGTTCTCAATTGATATTGGAACACAACAGGACTTCAATGTGGTAAATTTTCGTTTCATCAAAATTTTGAATATAAATAATGGCGCAAAATTAGGTATTTTTTATCAAATTCAATAATTTTTTCTTAAAAAGCCTTATTTACTGTGTGTTATAAACCCAAAAAAAATGAAATCGGCAGGATAAAATCCGGTTAAAAAAAAGATTGAGGTGCTATTGAAAATTTATTCTGAGGCTGCTTGTCGTCGTGCCGGCAAGTCCCGCAGGGACTGCATTAATAAATAACTGATTAATTGAATAACTGATTAATTGAATAACTGATTAACTGATTAATACCTGCGGCGGACAGGCAGGGACGCAAAGTCCGTGGGGACTGCACATTAAATCAACGATTTACACATTCCGTCCCTGACGGGACGGTGGTTGCGAGGTTGGGCTTGCGTTTTTTACCAACATTCCGTCCCTGACGGGACGGTGGTTGCGTGTATTCGAGTTTTCGAACGGACACTAACTATCTGTTTACAGGATTATTCCGACAAATAACTACCTGGATTTTGCGAGGGTTTAATGGAACATTATGGACAAGTGTTAATCACTGCGTCTATTTTGCTGATTACAGTTTTCAGATCGTCGGTATTTTCCGAAAAATTAAGCATATCGACGTTGATGGTTATAAATTTTCCGTTATAGGTCTCAATCCATGCATCGTAGCAGTCGTTCAGGCTTTGAAGATAGTCGATTCTGATACTTGTTTCGTATTCTCTGCCTCTTTTCTGAATTTGCCGCACGAGCGTAGGCACGGAAGCATTCAAATAAATCAACAGATCGGGTGGAGGAATCAGGCTGATCATCAGGTCGTACAGGGATTTATAAGTTTGAAAATCCCGTTCCGACATCAGTCCCATTCCGAGCAAATTCGGGGCAAAAATACATGCGTCCTCGTAAATGGTACGATCCTGAATAACAGTTTCATTTTTTCTTCTTATTTCGAGAATACTGGTGTATCGTGTGCTGAGAAAAAAGACCTGCAAATTGAACGACCATTTCCGCATATCGTTATAAAAATCAATAAGATACGGGTTCATTTCGGGGTCGTCGTACTGAATTTTCCATCCGTAATGATTGGTCAGCAGGGTTGCCAGAGTTGTTTTTCCGCTGCCAATATTGCCTGCAATAGCTATATACATATCTAATTAAGTGATTGTTATTAAAATTTAAGATGTTTGATTGAACGTCCGTCGCGCTTGATAAGTTTCAGGGCTTCGACGCCGATTTTGACATGTGTTGCCACAAAATTGTCGGTAACTTTTTTGTCGCTTTCGGCGGTTTTGATGCCTGTCGAAATCATTGGCATATCGGAAGTTAGCAGCAGCGCCCCCGTGCTGATATTGTTTGCAAACCCAACGGTAAAAATTGTTGCCGTTTCCATATCGATAGCCAGACTGCGGATTTGTTTGAGATAGGTTTTGAACGATTCGTCGTGTTCCCACACTCTACGATTTGTGGTGTAAACCGTTCCTGTCCAGTAGTCAAGCCCCATATCTCTGATGGTTGTCGAAACCGCGCGTTGAAGGCTGAAGGCGGGCAGGGCGGGAACTTCGGGCGGCAAATAGTCGGCGGAAGTTCCGTCGCCACGAATTGCGGCAATGGGCAGAATAAAATCGCCCAGACTGTTTTTCTCCTTCAATGTTCCGCATTTGCCAAGAAACAGCACGGCTTTGGGTGCAATTGCCGACAGTAAATCCATTATAATAGCCGCATTAGGACTGCCTATGCCAAAATTAATCATCGTTATGCCGCCGGCAGTAGCGCAGGGCATATTGGCGTTTTCGTCGAACACCGAAACATTGTTAAATTCGCAAAATATGCCGAGATATTTTTTGAAATTACACAGCAGCACATATTCGCCAAACTGTTCGGTTTCACAGCCCGTATATCTTGGTAACCAGTTTGATATTATATCTTCTTTTGTTTTCATTCCGTTAAACGGTTTTGTCTCTGTCATAACACATACATTTTTAATTTTCAATCCATTGTATATATATTTACTCAAAAATACAATCCTTCATTTGAGTGCGCAAAAGTACAACAAAAATTTTGGATATGCACAAAAAATTAATTCTGGCTAATTGTTTGAACCGGTTTTCGGGCGTCGTTGTATCATTCGATGAAAGATTTTTGAAAAAAATATTTCATCACAAACAAATATAAATCAATTTATTAATGAATTTTTATAAAAATTTAACATTCTATCTCGGAAATTTGTATTATCTTTGCATTGTAAAAAGTTTATCTTTTTTATGGAAAAGAAAAATAAACAGATATTTGATAAAAAATTTTTTCAACAAAACGTAAAAAAAATTTGCGTATGTCGAAAAAAATTTGCAATTTTGCAAAATATTAGAACAGAGGATATTAAGTCCAATAAATTAAAAGATTAAAAGGTATCAGGTATTTAAAATGGTGTTAGAAAGTTAGGGTTTAAAGAAATTTTTAAAGAATAGAAACACATGAAAAAGGGGCTCAACATATTACACAGTCGGTTGCTTGTTTCGGCGCAAAAAGGGA
>JAITIA010000256.1 GCA_031279695.1 Prevotellaceae bacterium
TCGCAGGCAACTTCCACCGCGCCCATCAGACAGGCGTCGAACAGAATAAAATCGAAATGCACGGGCAGGGCGGCGGCAAGTTCGGCGATATTCATCTGTTTATCACTGTCTTGACCAAAGGAGCGCAGCCTTACGCCCGCAGGCAGCCACGAAGTGGCGTGCGACCACAACACCAAGCCGTAACTCGCTGCCGGATACATAGTTACAATATCATTCAAAGTTCTTTGCACCTGCGCGGCTTCCGCCGAATTAAATTCGGGATAGCGCAGCACAATTTCCGCCGAGTTTTTGCCGATTTTCAAAATTTCAGGCGCTTGTCCCTGCAAATCGGCAAAAACAATCAAATTTACGCCCGCTTCCGAATAGCCACGTTTCATTTCTTCAATGTCGTTCAAGGCATCGTCCGACAAATCGTTATCCCCTGCAATATAGACTATTACGGTGCGAAAGGCTGGGAGTGGTTCATCTGTTCTGTTTTCCTTTTCACAGGAGACAAACAGATAGAAAATTATCAGTATGTAAAAATTTTTTTTCATCTTTTTATTAAATTAACACTATCAATTATTATTTCTTCTTGTTGATGCGATTGAATTATTTTTCTTAATCGCTCTTTAATTATGTATGGATCAACATAAAATGAAGATTTTATTGGTTTGTGAAACAGTTTTATTGACAGGTCGTAAGCTGCTTGTTTTTCGCCAATTCGCTGTAAAAAAAGAATTTGCTGATATGCAGCATTAAATTGTGCCGGTGAAATATTTACGGCCTGATTATATGCTGTTTTTGCATTCTGTATTTGTCCTGTCGCCTCATATAATTCTGCAATGTTCATCAAAAAAACGACATCGCAAAAAAAATGAGATGCTTCCTGCATGGACGCAAGAGACGCCAAAGTATCTCCCATTCGATATTGAAAGTCCGCACGAGTAATCATAAATCGCCCGTTTCCTTTCATGGCAGGATAATTATCTTCAAACAACATGGATACTTGCTCTTTTTTGTCTTCGTTTTTTACCTGTTTGACTGCCATTTGCCATTTGTTGTAACGAACCATAGACAATCCCGTAATGGTCAGCACACTTATCAGCAACGGAATAAAAAATAATAATCGCCATCTTATACTACATGTACAAGCAAAGAGTTTACGGCTTCCCTGTAAAATTAAAGATAAGAATGCAATACAGACTATTGTCAATGGAACTATTTTTGACGGAAAGTATGAAAGCGAAACAATTAGAAAGGAACATGCGGGATATAGCAATGGCGAGCGAGTTTTGTATGCTATGGCAACGACATGGATAACAAGCGCCACGAACAGTAACAGTCCTCCAATTCCCATAGTTACGCCGATATTGAGAAATTCATTATATGAGGAGTGTACTACATCAGGATTGAAGATCTCCGGAACATTGTGTGTTGCAATATAATTGCACTGAAATTCTGGATAATGTTTCTCAAAGGCATACAATCCCCATCCTTCCGGATGCTGAACAAGCATTTTTAACGAAATAAACCAGATAAACAGGCGTCCGCAGAAAGATGACGGATGCCACCATATAAGCAATACTAATCCTGCAATTGTTGCCAATGGTATCCACAGAAAGAAAGTCTTTTTGGATAATTTTCCGGAAAGGAACAAATATAAAATTCCCGTAATTGACACAGCAACTATTGCCGTCCTTGCCTGCAATATCAGCAACAGTATTACCGTCAGGCACGATAAAATTTTTCCAAATATTTTGTATTTACAGATAAAACAAAATGGCAACAACACTGCCAGATATGCGCCAAGCATGTCGGGATTACCGAATGTACTCCCTGCTGAAAAATACTTGTGAGCCGATGGTAATATTCCGGCAAATTGAAATACACAAATCAACACATGCAATAGAATAACTATCGGAATAATAAGGGACAATGCACGAAGTGCATCTTGCGAGCTGTCTGTTGATTGTATGCGCATAAAGCAGTAAAACAAGAAATAAACAAACGGCAATGCAAAATCCAAATCGTTGCATGTCCCTGTATAAAAATATCCATATAAGGATAGTAAACCCAAGACGAAAATATCACCAAATGTAATATGCACGCATACATTGTTTTTCCTTATCGATTGAAATACGGAAATGAGAATCATTGCTGCAAAACAAAAGCCGAATGTAAATTGCTTGACATAGGCATTTTGATTCAAAATTCCCCACCCAACAGCAAAGGATGCAGGAAACAATAGAAGATAAAAAATATATTTTATGTGCATACTGAACAAATGATTTCTATTGATTTTTTGCTTTCAATGCCTTTAATTTGATATATTCGCCGAGTTCTTGCCATTCGGAAAAACTTGTTTGCCAGTATTTGGCAGAATAGTAACTTGTACATGTTACTGCATAAACAATAACCGCCTCTGTTTCAGGGAGAGTTTTGGCCGCTTTTTGATTGATTTTGCCTAATTTGTTGGCAATATCTGTCAAACTTTTTGCTTTTATTGCAGAGAACACTTCTTCCAACAATTTCTGAACCTTCGGATTAACCGCATTATCCGGATTTTTTCCCAAAAGGGCGTCTTTCGTTTGCGGGTTTACTTCGGCATATTCGGCTAATGCTGCCTGTCGCACAGAATCAATACCTGCTTTGGTAATATGTTCATTTTTGTGAACATAGTCCGATATTTTAGCAAACATCAGCTTATAGCCTTCATATACTTTTTGACCGACCTCTGCATATTCCGCAGGAAGATGCAAGCGGTCTATTTCCGACTGCGCATTGACTGTCAGAATAAAAAACAATCCTGCCAATGCCAGCAATGTGGTTTTTAATAAGCCACACTTTGTGTTGTTTATTTTTAATAATTTTCTCATGACATGAATTTATTAGAAATTAAAGAATAGTTCCAGATTCCAGCCGCGCAGATTGGTAGAGGGAAAATTGATATTTTCCTTTGAATACTTCCATTTTCCACCGGCAACGCAAAGACGGTATCCACAGCGTATGCCGACAGCAGTCTCCTTTCCGGTACGGAATCGACCGGACAGTCCGAACTGCAAATCAAACTCCTGCCGGTTAAACGACCTTTCAATCAGCGACTGCTCGTACACAGACGCCAGAGTTCCTCCTTCCGACTGTTGTTGCGTGTGGAGTGCAGCAAACATATAGGACAATCCGGCGTATGGATAAAGCCCTGCCTGTTTTGAGCCGCAGACTCTGTATCCGATTTCCAGTGAAGGTCCAACCGCCGACAATGATGTCGTGTTTTTGTTTTCATTGTTTTTCGACAACAATCCGGTCAATCCACCGGCGAGGGTCAGTCTTTTTGCTTCAAACGTTTCGCCCAAATACATTGACCAGCCGACAATATTTGTGGTGGCTTGTCCCTGTTGCTTGAGTACGCTGTTCAGGTCATCGAGCGAGAAAAAAACCGCACCGGCTCTGATTTCGGTTTTTCGGTACGGGTTATCGCCCGTCTCTCTGGCGTGAATGTTAGCATTCGCCAGAAAAAAGACAACTAATAGCAATTTGAATATTATTTTCATATTTTTTAAAAATTATTAACACCAATGGGAGATAAAATCCCTCATTGGTGTTTGTTCTTAGTATAAATCTAATCATTATCGACGCCCAACAATGGACCAAGTAGTTCTTCCACGACTTCTTTTGCAGAACCAACTAATCCTCCAGCAATAGCTCCACCAAGATTTCCTGTTGTGATAGCGCCTCCAAGCGCACCTTTCGCATCTTCCAGAACCATTTCTGCACCCCAGTCATTCCACCAATCTTCAACAGCAGAACTAACAGTACCCCACCAATCTTCAACTGTATTCCACATGTTGCTCCATAAGCTTTTTGTTCTTATTTGACCATTCTTCATTTGAAGTTGATTCAACTCTTTGTCGTTGTATTGTTCAAGAATTTCGGGATAATTCAACGCGAAGTACCATTTTTTGTAATTCTCATTCCAATATAGACATGAATTATATCCGGTACTGGTGGCACAATAAATCGCAGCCGCCTCATTTTCGGATAAAACACGGGCTGCCTGTTGGTTGATTGCATCCAACTTTCGCTTGAGATCGGGTATGTCCTTTTTCCTGAATTTTGTGCGCACAATGGCTTCAATTTCATTCAGTAAATTTTGCGATTCCGGACTTGCTGAGGCGATAGATTTCAAAGAAATTGTTGGTTTGTCCAAAATATGTTCAAAATCTTTAACAGATCCACTTAGTTTTTTGTTTTGTTTACAAAATTTCAGTGTTGCCTGTTTTACAAACTCTTCTTTGTTGTCCATAAAAGAGCCGCCTTTTAGCCTTGGATTTTTTGTATATTCAATAGCATAAGCTTTGAGTTCTTCAAAAATAAAATCCAAGCCTTCATTGTGTAATTTCCCTACTTCGTTGTATTGTTCGGGTATATTAAGAGTACCGTAAAACACATCCTCTTCGGATGAATTACAGCTCTGCATAAAAATCCCTGAGGAAATTACGCACATTACCATTACTATTAAGCCTAAAAGGCTCATTTTCTTTTTATTTGTAGCCCTTTGCACGTTCATATTTTCCTTGTGCAGGGCGTTTTTTATAAATTTTATCATATCTATCTTTATTTAAAAAAATTAACTTTCATTTATGCGTTTTCGCAACAACAGCCAACCTCTTTGTGTTTAATTATTTTCGAAGCCGTTCTGTTTTTCGTTTCGATAACGCGAACTATATTTATTTGGCTGAAATTCAGCC
>JAITIA010000097.1 GCA_031279695.1 Prevotellaceae bacterium
GCCACCGGTTAATAATGTGCAGTCCCTGCGGGACTTTCCGCCGCAAGCACTGACCGCCGCAGGCAATTTTTCCTTATAAAAAAATTTTTTCATAGCACCTCAAAAAAAGATTTAGCCAATCAAAAATCGTAAATCGTAAATCGTAAATCGTAAATCGTAAATCGTAAATCGTAAATCAAACAATTATTACCCTGTCCAAAAAATCGGAGATAAATTTGCGCTGTTCGTCAAGCAGTTTTATTTTCTCCAGAATATCGAACTGATTGTCGGTAGCCTCTTTCAGCTCGTCGAGCAGTTTGTGGCGAGCCATCAGCAGGACTTTCGATTTATAAACGGCTAAGGCTTTGGGTACGGCTTTTGTGAGGTCGATATGCACACTGTTTGTTCCGTTCCATATTTTGCTGATGGCGTAGTTGTCGTTGCCCTGCATCTGGGTATCGGTCAGTAGATTGATGGTTGCCGACGATATTTCGACGTCGGCATGACGAATAAAATACTGGGTAAAATCATCTGTTTCCTGATGTTCAGGCTCTGTCAGCAGGCGTTCATACTCCTCGAATATTTTCTTGTAATGGAGATTTTGCAGTTCGAGATCGTCGTTTTTTATGTCGGCAATAATGTACTCATCGACACAGATATAGCGCTCTTCCTGACTGTCGTCGTCCATGCGAAACAGTTTGTTGCGTCCGTGTTTGAGCATAAACATCAACAGTTCCTTTTCCTGTTCCTGACAGACGATATTGCTCACAAATGCCGGCACTGCGGGCAGCATTTGCGCGGGTACGGGGTCTGTTTCAGGATTTTCGCTGTGGTTGGCAGCCGTGGTAGCGGGTTCTTTGCCACCGTCTCTGCTCCCGTCGGAGAGTAATTGTTTTTTTCTGTTTTTTGCGACTTCGGCGCTCAGCACGTTCTCCTCAATTTCGAGCGTTTTGCTGCATTCGCGAATATAAACGCTGCGGGTTATGAGGTCGGGAATAACGGAAATGGAATTGACGATTTCGTGGATAATTTCGGCTTTTTTCAGCGGGTCGTTCAGTTTGTCCCTGTTCAACAGGTTTACCTTGAACGAGAGAAAATCCTGTTCGGCGGTATTCAAAAAACCGTAAAGTTCTTCGGCGCTGTGCGTTCGGGCAAACGAGTCGGGGTCTTCGCCGTCGGGCAGCAGCACTACTTTGACTTTTAAGCCGTATTTCAACAGCATGTCGATACCTCGCAGCGAGGCTTTTATTCCGGCGGCGTCGCCATCGAAAAGCACGGTTACGTTTTCCGAAAATCGGGCAATCAGTTTAATCTGCTCGTCGGTGAGCGAAGTGCCCGACGAGGCGACCACATTTTCGACTCCGGCGGCAAACATCGAAATGACGTCGGTATATCCTTCAACCAGATAACATTTGTCTAAACGGCTGATTGCCTGTTTTGAAAAATAGACGCCGTAGAGCACGTTCCGTTTGAGGTAAATATCGGAGTCGGGCGAGTTGAGATATTTGGCAGCCTTTTTGTCGGTCTGCAAAATCCGCCCGCCAAAAGCAATCACCCGCCCGCTGAGCGAGTGAATCGGGAACATCACCCGTCCGGCAAAGCGGTCGAACAGAGTGCCGTCGTCGCGCGATATCGACAGACCGGTTTGCACAAGAAATTTTTCCTTATAACCGGCTTTGAGCGCGGCGTCGGAAAAGGCGCTGCGTTTGGCGGGGCTGTAGCCAAGTTGAAATTTTTCGATGGTTTTTTTCGAGAACCCGCGTTCCTTGAAATAACTCAGCCCGATAGCCTTACCTTCTTCGCTGTTGTGCAAAGTGTCGGAGAAAAACGAGTTGGCATAACTCGAAACAATCATCATGCTTTCGCGGTCGTTGTTGCGGGCAATATCTTCGGCGGTCTGTTCCTTTTCGTGGATTTCGATGTTGTATTTTTTTCCCAGATACCTGATTGCCTCAACATAAGTGAGCCGTTCGTGCTCCATAATGAACGAAACAGGATTACCGGCTTTGCCGCAGCCAAAACATTTGAAAATGTTTTTCCCCGGCGAAACGATGAACGACGGCGTTTTTTCGTCGTGAAAAGGACAGCGGGCAATGTAATTTACGCCTCGACGTTTCAAACTCACAAACTCTCCGACCACATCCACAATGCCGGCGGCATTCACCACTCTCTCTATTGTTTGATTATCAATCATTTTATCTGTTATATCCGGATGCAAAGATAATTATAAATTATAAATTATAAATTGTTTTTTCAGTGATTAATGATTAGTGATTAATGCCTGCGGCGGCAGTGCCTCTGTGAAACTCTGTGAAACTCCGTTACACAAAAAAAAGCCCCGATCTTCCGAAAGGGGCTTTGCAATTATTGTGCATTACAACGGATATTCGTCGAAAGCATAGAGAATTGTCGAAAGATAGCGTTCGCCGGTATCGGGAAGTATTACGACAATTGTTTTGCCACTGTTTTCGGGTTGCAGCGCCAGAGTTGTTGCTGCATAAGTAGCGGCGCCCGACGATATTCCAACCAGCAGACCTTCGGTTTTGGCAAGTTCGCGGCTGGTGCGTATAGCGTCGTCGTTGGATACGGTAATAATTTTGTCCACCACGCTGTTATTATAATTACGGGGAACAAAACCTGCGCCTATTCCCTGAATTTTGTGCGGACCCGGCGAGCCGCCCGAAAGCACCGGCGAGTCGGTTGGCTCAACGGCAACAACTTCGACCGACGGTTTCAGTTCTTTGAGACGCTGTCCCGCGCCGCTGACCGTTCCGCCCGTTCCAACGCCACCAACCAGAATGTCAATTTTTCCGTCCGTATCGCGCCAGATTTCCTCCGCCGTTGTCGAATAGTGAATGGCGGGATTTGCCGGATTGTCGAACTGCTGCAATACAACAGTATTTGGCGTTTCACTGTGCAGGGCTTCTGCCTTTGCAATAGCGCCTTTCATTCCTTCGGCGCCGGGCGTAAGCACCAGAGTTGCGCCAAGCGCCTTCAACAGATTACGCCTTTCGAGGCTCATCGTTTCGGGCATCGTAAGAATCAGTTTGTAGCCTTTTGCAGCCGCCACAAATGCAAGCCCGATACCGGTGTTGCCACTGGTTGGCTCAATGATTGTTACACCCGTTTTCAGAACGCCGCGTTTTTCGGCGTCTTCAATCATCGCAAGAGCAATACGGTCTTTGACGCTGCCTGCGGGATTGAAATACTCGAGTTTTGCTATCAGTTTTGCTCCCGTCAATTTCGTTTTTTCGTACGATGCAAGAGCCAGCAGTGGGGTGTTACCCACCAATTCAGTCAATCGATTATAAATTTTTTCCATTTGTATAAAATTACATAATTAAACATAAAAATTTGCGACAAAAGTACTGCTTAAAACCGATTCGCAAAATACCATCTTTATGGTATTTTTGTCTCTGAAATTTGTCGTACCTTTGCGCCCGTAAAAACAAAGATTATGCGTACTTTTATTTTAGCTGATAATCAGGACATAACCCGCGAAGGACTGCTGTCGCTGTTCGATAAAACAGCCTTCGCCGACAGGGTTTCGACCGCCACAAACCGCGCCGAATTGAAAGAACAGTTGATAAAATATCCCGAAGCGGCGGTTATTTTGGACTATACTCTGTTCGATTTTTCGGAATCGGGGATGCTGAACATGAAATCCCGATTTCATGATTCGCTCTGGCTGCTGTTTTCCGACGAATTGTCGAAACATTTCATGCGGCAAATTCTGTTTTCGGGCGAACAGTTTGGAATAGTGATGAAAACCGACCCGCGCGAAGATATTGTTACCGCCCTCAAATACGCCGCCAGCGACGAAGCCTTTCTTTGCGACCTTGCTCGACAAATTCTCGAAGAAGATGTTCCGGTCACCGGCGCTCACGACAATCTCACCGCCAGCGAACGCCATATTCTGCGCGAAATTGCGCTGGGAAAAACAACAAAAGAAATTGCTTTCGAGCAAAATCTCAGCTTCCATACTATTAATACTCACCGGAAAAACATTTTTCGCAAACTCGAAGTAAACAACGTCCACGACGCTATCAGGCACGCAATCCGCGCCGGAATTATCGACGCCGCCGAATACTATATATAATAAGGTGTGTTTTGCATCTCTACGGATTGCTCAGCCGTTCATTTCAAAATAATATTTTTACGGAGAAGGTCAAATAAATGAATTCAGGCACTTTTACCCGCAGTCATCGCTAACCGGTTTTTGCAGATGAAAAAAATGCCGATTTTTTGAATAAAACAGCAAACTTTGCGGCAAAACTGATGAAATAACAACAGACGAAGAAAATTTTTTTTCAGAAAAAACAGTCTGAATATTAATGATTTTTAGAGAGAGGGTGATGTTTTTTTGCAACAATATTTGCACAAACGAAAAATTGATATTACTTTTGCGCCCTCAAAATCGCGGAGTGGAGCAGTTGGAAGCTCGTTGGGCTCATAACCCAAAGGTCGCAGGTTCGAGTCCTGCCTCCGCTACCAAATGGATGACAAAATTTAATAAGTTATTAATAAGTTACTTGAGATTGACAGTAAATTTTCATTATTGTCAATCTTTTTTTGTGACTGGAATACTCTCAGAACGAAAGTTCCATACCCGCCAAATTGGAGAAAGGTTTAAATTCGCGTTGTGTGCGATAAAAAGACGCCAAATACGCTCGAAGAAGCGGATGTCCTCCGATAATAAAAAATACTTATAAATATATGTTTTACATGATATTAGTTTGCAAAAGATAAAATACTGCAAATATATTTGTCGATAAAACAAAAAAAACGCTTATATTTGTATCCGATTTTACTTGAGTATTTGTTTGATAAAACGGTATGACTCAGGTTTTTTGTATAATATAAATGAAAAAATTATCGATGAGTTCCAGATACGAACAGCGAGGAGTTTCTGCCTCGAAAGAAGATGTACACAATGCGATTAAAAATCTCGACAAAGGATTATATCCGAAAGCATTCTGTAAAATTATACCGGACATTTTGACCGGCGACCCCGACTATTGTATAGTGATGCACGCCGACGGGGCGGGTACAAAATCGTCATTAGCATACATTTACTGGAAAGAAACCGGCGACATGAGCGTCTGGAAAGGCATTGCTCAGGATGCTATCGTGATGAATATTGACGATTTGCTTTGTGTTGGCGTTACCGATAATATCCTCATTTCTTCAACCATAGGGCGAAATAAAAATCTCGTTTCAGGCGACATTATCTCTGCCATCATCGACGGAACACGTGAATTTATCGACAGTATGCGCACTTTCGGTATCGACATGCATCTGACAGGCGGCGAAACTGCCGACGTTGGCGACCTTGTAAGAACTGTGATTGTGGACAGTACGGTTACCGCACGCATCAAAAAAAGCGAAATTATTGATAACTCCCGAATTGCCGCCGGCGATTTGATTGTTGGACTGGCGTCGTTCGGAAAAGCCTCATACGAAAACGAATATAATGGAGGCATGGGCAGCAACGGACTGACCTCCGCCCGCCACGATGTGTTTGCCTCCGAACTCGTTGCAAAATATCCCGAAAGTTTCGACCCCGCAATGCCACCGAATTTGGCTTATTCCGGACGAAAAAAACTGACAGACACAATCAACGGCATTCCCGCCGGCAAACTTGTGCTTTCTCCTACAAGAACTTACGCCCCTGTTGTCAAAGACGTTTTGAAGCAGCACAGAAACAGTATTCACGGAATAGTTCACTGTTCGGGTGGAGCGCAGACAAAAATACTTCACTTTATCGACAATCTGCATGTTGTTAAGGATAATCTCTTCCCGCTACCGCCTCTGTTTGACCTGATTCACAATGAATCCCAAACAGAATGGCGAGAAATGTACAAAGTGTTTAACATGGGACATCGAATGGAAATATATGTGCCGGACGAAAATTGCGCATCGGACATAATTGCCTGTGCTGCAAAGTACAATATCGACGCACAAATTGTTGGACATGTTGAAAAAAGCCAGTCCAGAAAATTGACTGTCAAAACCGACAAAGGTTTGTTTGAGTATTGATAAATACGGGTAAAATATGCTGTGGTTTAAATATTTGAGAAATAAACATGCTTGTAGTTTTTTCATAACGCCTCAAAATAAAGACTATCCATTTGTTGTACAATCAATGAATAATAATTATATTTGCATTCTGAAATATCAATATATTATGAATATAAATAGTTTATACAAAATATTTTACAATGATTTTGGGGCAACGATAAGACTGTTTTCTCTGCTATTTATTGCAGGAATATGCGTTTCGATGCTGTTGTGCAACACAAAAAAAGCACATTTCGACCTGCGTGGCGTGGTTTTGGCGACCGGCGATTTCAGAACGCTCGACTGGGCGCGTCCGGCGCACGAAAACGGCGGCAAAACCATTGGCGCTCACATGTATCCATAGAAATTTATTAATTATACAATATTATTATGAGTAATTCAAAACAAACAAGGCGAGCCTTTCTCAAAACGGCAGCCATTACGGTAACAGCGTTTACCATTGTTCCCCGCAAGGTTTTAGGCGGCAGTTTTCTTGCTCCAAGCGACGAGCTGACCAAAGCAATTATTGGCGTCGGAAGCATGGGTCGCGGACATATCTCGTACCCCGGATCGCGTCTGACCGCTATCTGCGATGTGGACAAAAAACATCTGGAAGAGGCGCTCAAACAGTCGCCCGCCGGCGTGAAAACTTATCACGACTATCGCGAACTGTTGCAAGATCCATCGATTGATATTGTGCACATTGCAACGCCTCCGCACTGGCACGGCAAAATGTCGGTCGATGCGGCAAAAGCGGGCAAAGACGTCTGGTGCGAAAAACCAATGACCCGAACAATTGGCGAAGGAATCAAAGTCAAAGAAGCCGTCGAAAGGCACGGACGGATTTTCCGCCTGAATACTTGGTTCCGCTTTACCGACGGTTTTTATGGAATGAATACCACCGTCCAGCCAATCAAAAAATTGGTGGACAGCGGATTGCTGGGCGGTCCGCTGAAAATAACTGTCAGCGCATCGACCGGTTTCGACTGGAAATTCTTCTGGATAGGAAAAACCGGATTGAACCCCGAACCCGTACCCGCCGCACTCGATTACGATATGTGGCTGGGTCCTGCGCCCTTTAAACCCTACAATACACATCGCGTACATGGAACATTTAGAGGATATTGGGACTATGACGGAGGCGGACTTGGCGATATGGGGCAGCATTATCTCGACCCCGTGCAATATCTTCTGGGAAAAGACGATACCAGCCCCGTTGAAATTTTTGTCGATTGCGAACAGCAGGATTCCGACGCCGCCGGTACTTGGAAACGTATAGAACTTGTTTATCAGGACGGTAGTAAAATTGTGCTCGACGGTGAAAACCGCGACAAGGACGCCGCTTTTATCGAAGGTCCGGCAGGCAAGGTTTTCAGAGGATTTCGTACCACAATCGACAATATGGAGAAAAAACTGGCAGCCTTCCCCGAACCCGAACAGCAAATGACCGATTTCTCGCAGTCGGTCAGAACACGCAAACCCTTTGCTCTGAACGAACAAAACGGATTCCGCTCATCGACGCTGGTCAATCTGGCAATTATTGCCGTCCGTTTGGGCAGGTCGCTGAAATTCGACCCCGTAAAACTTCAATTTATCGACGATGCGGGGGCTAATGCATTAATCAACCAGCCAATGCGAGCGCCATGGGCAATTTAAATGAAAATAATTTAACAGTAAATAAATAAGAATATGATTAGAAATTTAATTTTATCATTGATAGCAGTTTGCGGATTGAGCCTGTCGCTCTGCGCCCAAACAGATAATCGCACCCGCGAAACTAAAATTGCAGATGCAATAATGCTGTTGCCTGTCGATAACTCGGCGCATTTCAGCAAATTAATGAACGAACTATATTCGCTGGGCAATGTAATTGGCGAACTCGTTCCGCGCCTTTCCGACGACGGTAAAGACGTCCAAACCCGATATGCCATTGCCGGCTTGGTAACATACTCCTCTCAAAAACAGGAATATAGAACGGTTATTGCCGGCGATTTGTGCAAGGCTATTCCTTCGGTCAAATCAAACGAAATTCTTGATTTTCTGCTGATACAGTTACAGTACGTTGCCAACGACGCATCGACGCCAACAGTATCGCAATATCTCGGAAATCCACGTTTGTGCGACGCCGCCGCCCGCGTGCTTGTGCGAATTGGCTCTCCCGCAGCAGGACGCGCCCTGCACGAGGCTCTGAAAAAGGCAACATCGGTTGAGCAGAAAGCCACTCTTGTTCAGTCGCTTGGCGAAATAAATTATTCCGACGCCCTGCCCGAAATCAACGCTCTGATTTCGTCTGCGGAAGTGAAACTGAAAAAAGTTTCCCTGTATGCTTTGGCGCAAATTGCATCGCCCGAGTCGGAAAAAACTCTTACAGAGGCAGTTGCTAAAGTTGGTTATCTTGAGGAACCAACCGACGCTCTTGGCGCATATTTTACTTATCTGAACAACCGTCTTGTGAAAAATAACGATACCAAACCGACGCTTGCCGCCGGCAAACGCCTAATCGACGCTACTTCGGACAGTAAACAGCTGGCAGCCAAAACCGCCGCCATCAAACTTTATGTCCGTGCAGCGCGTGGCAATGCAGAGAAAAAGGCGGTGAAGGAAATTCTTGCAGCCTTGAAAAGCGCTAACCGTCAGTATCGTTGCGCAGCTCTTGCCGCCTCGCTCAGCCTTCAGCAGACCGCCGAAGTAAACAAAGCCCTGACTGCGCAGCTGAAAAAGGAAAAAAATGCCGAAGTGAAAGTCGATATTATTAATGTGCTCGGTTTCACCGGACAAGCGGACGCGCAAAATACTGTTACGCCGGTTCTCGACTGTGTGAAAGACCCGAATCCAAACGTGAAAACAGCGGCAATAATAACCTTTGGAAAACTGTCGAAAACATTGGCACAAAACAAAATAGCCCCGCCAGCCAACAGCCTGCAGCAAATTACGGCGGCAATGAATACCGATAATGCCGAAATTGTTGAAACAGGCAAAAATGTTTTGAAAAGTTTGAAAAGAGATCAACTTGTTGAAACAGTAGCCGCTGCGCTTCCACAAGCGACGAATGCTGCAAAAATTGCCTTTTTCGATATTCTGGCTTCGCGCAAAGCATCCGAAAAATTTGAAGATGTGTATCAACATATTATCTCCGAAAATGCAAGTAAAGAAGTACGTTACGCCGCTGCCGGCGCAATTGGGAAACTTGCCCGCGAAACCGACGCTCCGCTCATTGCAAAGGCGCTGAACACCTCGTCGGAAAAGGAAATGACCAAACTTTTACAGAATGCATTATACGCCTCTGTTTCAGGACTTCCGAAAGAGGAGCAAACCAAACGCATAACCGGACTATTGAAAACAGGACGCAACCCGTCGGTTTACTATAATGTTTATTCACAGATTGGTGGCAGCGAAGCCCTGAAATTTGTACTGCTTGGGCTGGAATCGGAGGCAAGCAGCGAGGCAGCAATTGAAGCCCTGACTAACTGGAACGACGAGGCGGCGCTTCCCGCTCTGTTTGAGATTGTTAAATCGAAACCTAAATATTCCGAACAGGCGTTGGTTGCTTGTATTTCAAAAATCGGCAAATCGAAAGGCAACCCGGAATATAAACTGATTTTGCTGCGTAATGCTCTGGAAGCCACTCAAAACGATGTTCATAAACAGAAAATTCTTAGCGAAATCGGACATATTCACACTTTCACCGCCCTAACAACGGCAGGAAAGTATCTCGATAGTCGAAAACCTGAAATTCAACAGGCGGCAGTACAGGCTGTTAGAACAATCGCTCTTTCAAACAAAAATTTCTACGGCAAGGAAGTACGCGAACTGCTCAACCGCGCCATCACCCTTAACACTCATCCCGAAGCAAGTTATCAAAAGGAGGAAATCCTGAAACATCTTGCCACGTTGCCCGCCGACGACGGCTTTGTTGCCGCGTTCAACGGAAAAGACCTTACCGGCTGGAAAGGTCTGGTGGACAATCCCATTGCTCGAAGCAAAATGACGCCCAAACAACTTGCCGAAAAACAGAAACAGGCGGATGAAGTGATGCGCAAAGGCTGGGTTGTGGAAGATAATACGTTGATATTTACCGGTAAAGGCGACAATCTCTGCACCGAAAAACAGTACGGCGATTTTGAAATGTATGTCGATTGGCGGCTCGACCCGTCGGGAAAAGACGCTGACGCAGGCATTTATCTGCGCGGAACGCCGCAAGTGCAAATCTGGGACACCGCCCGCCGAAATGCCGGCGCTCAGGTTGGCTCGGGCGGATTGTATAACAACCAGAAAAACGAAAGCAAACCGTTGATGGTTGCCGACAATAAACTTGGCGACTGGAATACCTTCTATATCAAAATGATTGGCGATAAAGTTACCGTTTATCTCAACGGATGTCTTGTTGTGGACAATGTTGTGCTCGAAAATTACTGGGATAGAAAATTGCCGATTTTCCCGACAGAACAGATAGAATTGCAGGCGCACGGTACACGGGTGGAATACAGGGATATATATATCCGGGAAATTCCGCGTCCCGAACCATACAAAGTTTCTGCCAAAGAAAAAGCCGAAGGTTTTGTGCCCCTATTTAACGGTATCGACATGGACGGATGGATTGGAAATCTGAAAGATTACATCGCACGCAACGGCGCAATAGCCTGTGTTCCCGTAAACGGCGGACACGGAAACCTCTATACCGCAAAGGAATACGCCGATTTTGTGCTGCGTTTTGAGTTCAAACTCACACCTGCCGCCAACAACGGTCTGGGAATCCGCACTCCGACGGAGGGCGATGCCGCTTACGAAGGAATGGAATTGCAAATACTTGACAACGAGGCTGATGTATATAAAAATCTGGCAAAATATCAGTATCATGGCTCAGTTTACGGAGTTATTCCCGCAAAACGTGGCTACTTGAAACCCACCGGCGAATGGAACGTGCAGGAAGTTGTTGCCAACGGCAATAAAATCAAGGTAACACTCAATGGCACAGTAATTCTCGATGGCGACATTGCCGCCGCCAGCAAAAACTTCACCGAAACAATCGACAAGCAGAAACACAGCGGATTATCGAACAAAAAGGGACATATCGGTTTTCTCGGTCATGGCTCGGAAGTGGAATTTAAAAACATCAGAATTAAGGAGTTGAAAAAATAAAATTGCTCCCTGACTCTAATATAAAAATCTTTTTGAGGCGATATTGCATCGAAACCAATTGCCGGAAACGTTCATAATATCGCCTCAAATAAAGATTTTTGACTGTGTTAAAAATTAAATATCTGAATATTGACAAAATAATTGGGTTATTAAATTTTTTTTGAAAATTAAAAAAAATTCTGTTATGATTTAAATTTGGTCGGACTGTAAAATATTTGTATGAAAAATAATATCGTTTATATCTAATTTTACAATAAGTTATGAAAAAAATAATTCCCTTTTTAATATTTATTACAATAATATTTTCGTGTGAAGACAATACGAAAATCTTCAATGGAAATGAGATTATTATAGAAGCACATGATACTGATACGCTGTATGGACAGGAAATTAAACTTGACGGAGTATATACAGGCTGCATTTCCGCCTGTGATTCCGTACTGCTGTTTACATCATATAAATATCCGAATTATACCGGCGCAACATT
>JAITIA010000098.1 GCA_031279695.1 Prevotellaceae bacterium
GTCTCTACGGAGATTGCAGGGCAAGAGATTGCGACGGAGCAAACCGTCCCGTCAGGGACGGAATATTGGTAGAAAACGCAAGCCCAACCACGCAATCGCCGTCCCGTCAGGGACGGAATGTGAAAATCGTCGATTTTAATGTGCAGTCCCTGCGGGACTTTCCGCCGCAATCTATCCGCCGCAGGCATTTTTTCCGTATAAAATTTGTTTTATAGCATCTCAAAAAAAGATTTAGCCATTCTTTTAGGTAAACAATCATTGACTGCTGTTTCTGTCGAATAGTTTTCTCGACAGGTCGGAGATTTTGCTCACGTATTCGATTTTTATCTTGAATTTGTCGAGTTCGGGGGTTTGGCGATTGTATTTTGAGATAAAAATTCGCTGAAAACCAAGTTTTTCTGCTTCGGATACCCGTGCGGCTATGCGGTTTACGGGACGGATTTCGCCCGACAGCCCAACCTCGCCGGCAAAGCACCAATCCTGTGGAACGGGAATGTCGGCGGTGGACGAGAGAATTGAGGAGATGACGGCAAGGTCGATAGCCGGATCGACAACTTTTATTCCACCGGCAATGTTGAGAAACACGTCTTTAACGGCAAGTCGGAAGCCGGCGCGCTTTTCGAGAACGGCAAGTAGCATGTTCAGGCGTCGGACGTCGAACCCTGTTGCCGAGCGTTGCGGAGTACCGTAGGCGGCGGTGCTCACCAACGCCTGTATTTCAATGAGAAACGAGCGCGCACCGTCGATCATGGCGGCAACGGAACTGCCGCTCAGCGCTTCGTCGTGTCTGGTTATCAGCACTTCCGAAGGGTTGCTTACTTCGCGCAGACCCGTTCCTGTCATTTCAAAAATGCCAATTTCGTCGGTTGAGCCGAAGCGGTTTTTCATCGACCGTAACAGTCGGTAGATGTAGTTATTATCGCCTTCAAACTGTAGAACGGCGTCAACAATATGTTCAAGAACTTTGGGACCTGCAATAGAGCCGTCCTTGGTTATGTGTCCAATCACAAATACCGGAGTATTAGATTCTTTGGCGTAGCGCATCAGCATTGCGGCGCATTCGCGGATTTGCGAAACGCTGCCGGGCGACGAATCCATTTTGTCGGTATATATTGTTTGTATTGAATCGATTACAATAAAATCGGGGTCGATTTCCTTTGCCTGAATAAAAATGTTTTCGAGCAAAGTTTCTGCCAGAACATAGCAGTTTTCGGAGGTTTTTCCCAGCCTTTCGGCACGCAGTTTTATCTGGTTTGCGCTTTCTTCTCCGGAAACATAGAGTGTTTTCAGATTTTTCTGTTGCAGAGCAATTTGCAAGCTCAGAGTGGATTTTCCAATCCCCGGTTCGCCGCCTATCAGAGTAATTGAGCCGGCAACCAGCCCGCCGCCCAGCAATCGGTTCATTTCGTTGTCGGCAAGCATTATACGCCTGTATTCCTGCAGGTTGATATCGCCAATTTTAACCGGTTTCGACTGTTTCGAGGTGCCAACAACCGTTTCTGTTGCTTTGCCAACTATCTCTTCCACAAAGGTATTCCATTCGTTGCAGGCAGGACATTTGCCCAACCATTTGGGCGATTCGTAGCCGCAATTACGGCAAAAATATGCTTTTTTTGTTTTTTGCATGTTTATTTGTTTTGTTTATTTCGTTTTGGAAACCAGCCTTTTGCCACACGTTTGCGTTGCTCGAAAAGTTCGCCTATTCCCCAAAAAGCCGAGAATGCCAATACTCCGCACACGGTCGATAAAATAAAATTGCACAAAAGCAGCGAACCAACAATTCCGCCAATTCCCACCAGCAGAAACGCCCACCAGCATTTCACCCCAAAATAGTATTCTCCCTTAACTACCAGAGGGTGAAATAGTCCGATAATCAAAAAACTGGCGATACCCACAACAATTCCTGTCAAATTGTGTGCTTCTATAAATTGTATCAAACCGCTGTCCGCCAAAAGCGGCAAACATATTATTATATTTATCATATTATCAATTTATTATCTTGTAAAAATAACTCATCATAAAACAAAAATTCTTTTGACCCGCTGCGAAATGGAGGTCAATATTTCGTATGGTATTGTGTTTACGATGTTTGCGATGTGATAGACCGATGGATTTTCGCCCATTACAACCACTCTGTCGCTTTCGTTGGCGTCCAATCCGGTAAGGTCTATCATGCAGGCATCCATGCAGATAGTTCCCACAATGGGCGCCGGCTGTCCATTGACCATAAAATATCCCGCGCCCTTGCCAAGTTTTCTGTTAAGTCCATCGGCATAACCAATTGGAACAGTTGCTATTCGTCGTGGTGTTACCGCATATCCGTTTCTGCTGTATCCAACGGTTTGGTTTGCGTCCACATTTCTTATTTGGACAATGGCGCTGCTGAGCGTGCCGACGGGGATTAAATTTGCGCGATTCGCCTCTGTTCCAACGCCGTAAAGACCAATCCCCAGCCTGACCATGTCGAATTGTGCTTCAGGAAAACGTTCAATGCCCGACGAGTTGAGTATGTGGCGAATAAACGTTGTGCCGATGTGTTGTTCAATAAAATCGCAGAAAGTGCAAAACCGGTCAATCTGATAACGGGTAAACTCGTCGTGCTGCTCTTCGTCGGAAGCAACGAGATGTGAAAATACGGAAGCAACTCTAACAATAGTGCTGTTTTTGAGTATATTGCATGCCATCGCCAAATCGTCTTCGTCCAAGCCGAAACGATGCATCCCCGTGTCGATTTTGAGATGTACGGGATAATTGCCGACGCCCATTCCGGACGCCGTTTGTATAAAGATTTCCAGCGATTTAATGCTGTATATTTCCGGTTCAAGACGATAGTCAATCATTATATCGAAATTGTCGGGGTCGGGATTAAGAACAACAATTGGCATACCGATACCCGCTTCGCGGAGGCTGATGCCTTCGTCGGCACAAGCAACGGCAAGGTAATCCACTCTGTGATACTGCAATAAAGAGGCAATTTCCGCGCCTCCGTGTCCGTATGAAAACGCTTTGACCATTGCCATCAGTTTGACGTCGGGTTTCAGCTTCGAGCGGAAATGGTTGAGGTTTTCGACCAGAGCATTCATGTTGATTTCCAGAACAGTTTGATGTATTTTCAGTTCGAGCAGACGCGATATTGTTTCAAATTTGAAGGGGCGACTGCCTTTCAAAAGAATGGCTTCGTCGGCAAAATCGGTTTTGTGGCAATGTTTCAGAAAAATATCGGTATTTGCGTAAAACACACAGTTTTGGATGTTTGCATTGTTGGCAATCAGCATTGCATTTCGTTCCAAAGCCTCGCCAATGCCAACAAATTTGCTTATTCCCTTGTTTCTCAATAGTTCGGAGACTTGCCGATAGAGTTTTGTTTCGTTCCGTTCGCTTTGCAGAATGTCCGACAGAATGACTGTTTTTTTTGTGTGCAGGCTCAATCCGTTGAGAAAATCCAGCGCAATGGTCAGGGAATTGACGTCCGAATTATACGAGTCGTTGATTATGATACAGTTGTTTATGCCGGCTTTCATTTCAAGCCGCATTGCAACGGGCGAAATATTTGCCAGACTTTTGCGCAGCAAATCAGGCGCAATGCCTTCTGTCAGCGCAAAAGCAATGCAATGCATGATATTTTCCACCGAAGCCAAGTCGGAAAACGGAATTTCAAACACTTGTTCTCTGTCGATTTTTTTGCTCAGATTAGCGTCATTTACAAGTATTTTCAGCGATGTTCCGTTTTCGACGTCAATTTTTTCAACAAGTTGCAAATTGCAGTTTTCGTTCCGCCCCCAAGTAAAAAGGCGGTATCCGTGTGCAGTTTCGGCAATAATTTTGTGCAGCACAATCTGGTCGGAACAGTAGATCAGCAGATGCGAGTCAGCAAAGAGTTTCAATTTTTCCCTGATTTTGTGTTCGATATCCTTAAAATTTTCCTGATGAGCATCGCCAATATTTGTAAATATTCCGATATTGGGGCGTATGATTTTCTCTAAACGTTTCATTTCGTCGGGCATCGAAATTCCGGCTTCAAAAATTCCAAGTTCCGATTCGGCGTCTGCTATCAAAATCGACAGCGGTACGCCTGTCTGCGAGTTGTAACTCTTTGGACTTCTGCTTATTTTTTTCTGATTTTGAAATATCCGACATATCCATTCCTTGACGCAGGTTTTGCCGTTACTGCCGGTTATTCCAAGCACGGGAAACGAGAAAGAATTTCTATAATCGGCAGATATTCTGTGCAATGCCTCCAAAGTATTTTCAACGGTTACAAAATTGGCGTCGGTATATTTTTCACAGTCGAAACCGTTATTTACCAGAAAATTGCGTATTCCTTTTTCAAACAATTCTTCCACAAAACGGTGTCCGTCGTGCCTTTCGCCTCTGATTGCAACAAAAAGCGAGTCCGCGCCCTCGCCCGCCTGATTGCGGCTATCGATAAATATTCGGCTGATAACACTGTTATTACCATGTAGTTTGCCGTTCACAATGGTTGAAATTTCGTTCAATTCATATTTCATAGTCAATCATTTTATCGAAAGTTTCGACAATCGCCCTGCTTTCAGAGGTCCGCCGCGATTAAAGGTTTTTTTGTAGTGGTCGGAATACAAATCCGATATCGTAACTCCCAAAGAAGTAGATGCATGCACAAATTTTCCGTTGTGAAGATAAATGCCAACATGCGAGTTTTTATTTTCATAATTAAAAAACAGCAAATCGCCCTCTTCCAGTTTCTTGTTCGGCAAAATCTCCTTGTACATATCTTTGGATGAACGCGGTAAGGTTTTTCCCGTCAGGGTTTTATACACCATGCCTGCAAAACCCGAACAGTCGATACCTTTTTTTGAATTTCCGCCATATTTATAAGGTACGCCTATCCATTGATCGATAATTTCGTACAATTGTGGGGTTTGCAGTTGTGCAACCGGCACATTCAATTTTGTGGAATATTTTTGCAAAATATTTTTTTCCCTGACCGATACCGATGTTTTATTTTTTTGCGACCTGCCGGTATTTACACTCGAACACGAGGTAAAAACACTCGACACAAACAAAAAAAGAATGAATATTTTCTTCATTGTATCCTGATTTTATGAGCTTTATACAGATATATCATATACGTCATTTCTAATTTTTTCAGCGCCAAAGGTAATGGTTTTTATCAAAATACTAAAATCGGATAGCAGGGGTGTAAATCTTTTTTTGAGATGCTATCAAAAATTATGCTGTGTTTTATAGAATATTTAACCCTGTTGAGTGTTTTGCCACGCATCGTCCTCTCAGGAACTTTTTAGTGATTAATCACCAAATTCTCCGCCATCCCGTCAAATACAATAAATTAATATTCAATCTTTTTCAAAATATTCTGAATTGAATACTTGTATAATTTGTCGGATTGAATATCCAAAGTGTATAAATATCCGGTTTTAAAATCGATGTCAAATGACGTAATAAAATCATTTAATTTCAGTTCTGCCAGAGGTTCGCCATCCCATTTAAAAAGCATGATTTTGGAAAAAATTTTTCTCTCTGTCCAGTAAATTCCCTGTGCTTCATTTATATATACTACTCCCCAAAAATTGGGAAATATTTGTAAATCGGCAAAAGTATATAGTCGATCCTCTCGTGTTCTGTTTAGTATTGCACTGATATTGTCCATTTTATTGTTTATACAAATTGTGCGGGCAAAAGAACCATCTACAGAATACATATTGATATAATTCAAACCTACAGGCATTTCTATAATCATATTTTTTTCACGATTGTAACGAGCGCCAGTAGAAATGATGTTAAAATCTTCATTCTCCTTTATTGCAGCTCTGTTAAGAAACTCAAAATGTGGAGGAGTTATTCTGTCGCCATTTTTCAACAAATATCTGATTTGTTTGGTTTCTGTCTTGTTTATTTCTTTGCAAAAGAATGTAACACTGTCGATAACAGCAAAATCAAATAAAAAAGGCGGCACAGATTCGCTGTACGTATGAATATCCAGCTTATTATTTTTGATAGATTTATCCAAATTGATTGTGAAAACCTTTCCTTTTTGAGACTCATATACATAAGTATATAATTCGCCTTCTTTCCTGAAAAATTTATGTTCAACAGATGGCGTCTGTATAAATTCATAAGGACCTGCTCCTCTGAAAAAATATTTTCCTGAAACGTTATATTCAGGCAGGGAAAGAACTATCCAGTCGCCTGTTTTATCAATTGTGCTACAAATCATTAAAGAATCATAAATACGGAAACTTTTTATGCCGATAATATCGCGAGTTGTTTCCAAATCTACTTCAATCGCATTATCAAGAGAAAAGATTTCAGGAAAGTTTTTCACATACCGAACATTTTCAAAAGCCATATAATCGGATGACAAAATTTCCATGTCATCGCATTGAATCGTCAAAACACTGATAAACAGCGCTATTACAAAAACGAATTTCATTCTTTTATTTCTTTTATCGACGCCAGATTTCCGTCGATCATTGTAAGTTTTTTGTCGGACATGGCGGCGAGAGTTTCGTCGTGTGTAACAATCACAATTGTTTGGTTAAACTTGTTTCTGAGTTCAAAAAACAGTTTGTGCAATTCTGTTCTGTTGTGCGAATCGAGGTTTCCCGAAGGCTCGTCGGCAAGAATAATATCGGGTTTGTTCATCAGCGCTCTGGCAACCGCCACCCGCTGCTGTTCGCCTCCCGACAGTTCGTCGGGTTTGTGTTCCATCCTTTCCGACAACCCAAGAAAATCAAGCAGTTCGGTGGCGCGGTCGAGGGTTTGGGTTTTGTCGGCTTTTGCAATGAAGCCCGGGATACAGACGTTTTCCAGCGCTGTGAACTCGGGCAACAGATGATGAAACTGAAATACAAAACCGATGTGTTTGTTTCTGAATTGCGCCAGCGTATCCTGTTTCTGAGCAAATACGGAGACGCCATTTATCAGTATTTCACCACTGTCGGGGCGGCTCAGTGTTCCCATAATCTGCAAAAACGTGCTTTTTCCTGCTCCGCTTGGTCCGACGATGGAAACAACTTCGCCACGTTCGACGGTCAAATCCACGCCTTTCAGAACTTTCAGATTTCCAAAAGATTTGGTGATATTTTTTGAAACAATCATTTTTATTCCGATTATAAAAAAAGCCTGCTACAAGGGATATTGTGCAGGCTTCCTTTAAAATATTAAAATCTATAATTATGAAAAATTAATATCATCAATTATTCATCGAGAGCAGAAATTCCTCGTTGCTGGATGTTTTCTGCAGATGATTTTTCAGGAACTCCATTGCTTCGATAGAAGTCATGTCGCTCAGGTAGTTTCTCAGAATCCAGATTCTGTTCATCACATCTTTATCGAGCAGCAAATCTTCGCGTCTCGTGCTCGACATGGTAACATCGACGGAGGGGAAAAGCCTGCGGTTGGAAAGTTTTCTGTCTAATTGCAGTTCCATGTTTCCTGTTCCCTTAAACTCCTCAAAGATAACGTCGTCCATTTTCGAGCCTGTATCGGTCAAAGCGGTAGCGAGTATGGTCAGCGAGCCTCCGTTTTCGATATTTCGGGCTGCGCCGAAAAAGCGTTTGGGTTTATGTAAGGCATTGGCGTCCACGCCTCCTGAGAGGACTTTGCCTGACGCCGGCTGTACGGTGTTGAACGCGCGTGCCAGACGGGTGATTGAGTCGAGCAGGATTACCACATCGTGTCCGCACTCTACCAGTCGTTTAGCTTTTTCGAGAACTATGTTTGCAACGCGCACATGCCGGTCGGCAGGCTCGTCGAAGGTCGAAGCCACTACTTCGGCTTTCACGCTGCGTGCCATGTCGGTAACTTCTTCCGGACGTTCATCTATCAGCAATACAATCATATACACTTCGGGATGATTGTCGGCAATGGCGTTGGCGATGGATTTCAGCAGCATGGTTTTTCCTGTTTTAGGCTGAGCCACAATCAGTCCGCGCTGACCCTTGCCAATGGGGGTAAACATATCGACGATGCGAACCGACAGATTGTTGTGTCCATGCCCTACCAGGTTGAATTTTTCGGTTGGGAACAGAGGCGTCAGGAAGTCGAACGGAACACGGTCGCGCACATAGTCGGGGTCTCTGCCGTTGATTTCTATGACTTTAAGCAGCGGAAAGTATTTTTCGCCTTCTTTTGGCGGACGGACGATGCCGTGAATGGTATCGCCGGTTTTCAGTCCAAACAGTTTTATCTGTGATTGAGACACATATATATCGTCGGGCGAGTTCAGGTAGTTATAGTCGGACGAGCGCAGAAAACCGTAGCCGTCGGTAACGACTTCCAGCACGCCGGATACCTGAATAATGCCTTCAAATTCAAACTTGTCCTTTTCCGAAAAATCGTCTGCATTCATCAGCTCCTCGTCGGATATTTCCTGAACATCAGGCGCACTGTTGGTGATAACAGGCTGACTGTATTCCACTTCCTTTTTTGGCGACGACCAGTAGCCTTCTGCAATTTCGAGTTGGACGGGTTTTTCCTCAACGGGTTTTTCCTCAACAGGTTTTGCTGGAGGCGGCGTGTTCCAGAGGCTTGGCTGTTCGTCGGTTGCGACGCTCTGTTCTGCTTGCTGTTCAGGCAATTTTGAGCCATACAACGGCTGAGCAGGGGAGGTTGTCAGAATTTGGGATGTGTTCGACGACGACGTGGAATAAATTTCCCGTTTTATGCGTGCCCGTTTTGGGCGTGCCGAATCCGCCAAATCTTTGTTTTCGACGCTGTTAAACTGTTCGGGTTCTGCCAGCACATAGCTGGGAACCATGGTCTCTTCGCTTCCTGATTCCTTTATAATAAGCGAAATCAAAATTTCCTTTTTGTAAGCTCTCATTTTGGGGATACCAAGGCTTTTTGCAATTTGCTGCAACTCAGGTAAATTCTTGGAAGCTAATTCTTCTTGTGTGTACATCATTTAAATCAGTAAGTACTTTTATCGTTTTTATCGTTTTTGATTGTGATTATTCCACATCTGTCAATACTTTATTTTGCGACAATCTGTGCATCATCATTGAAACATTGAAACAATGTATTTTGTTTAATTTTACGGCGCAAAGGTAGGTATTATTTTCAATCCGCCATCATGTCTCCATTATTTTTCTGTCAAAATTTTCTGCTGACACTATCTTATTTCCTGATTTACAGTATAAAAGATTTTCAAATTTTTTTCAAAAAAAATTTTTTTCAGAGCTAAAAAATCCGATATATCGGGGGCGAGAAGCACATTTTTTTCGTTTTTTTCGTTTAAAAAAAGGGCTAAATCTTTTTTTGAGATGCTCTTGATTTATGCAAAAAACTCCGCTATGTCCCAAAGTCCCGCAGGGACTTTATTAGTGATTAGTGGTTAGTTATTAGTGATTAATGCCTGCGGCGGAATTGTCTGAACTGTGATTTTAAGGTGATTTTAATGATTTTTGTGATTGCTTGCGGCAGCAAGTCCTGCAGGGACGACACTTTATTAACCGGTGG
>JAITIA010000130.1 GCA_031279695.1 Prevotellaceae bacterium
CAAGTTGCAGAGCGCAAGCGCACAGCAGCAAAGCAAATACAGCACGGGGCGCGTACAAAAGCAGTAGAAAGGCTGCAAAACAAACACATCCGCTTCTACAACACAGTGAAGGCGTTAGAAGAAATTGCAGGCGAGAAATTTATACACGGCAACAATCCGCACACACAACTAACACACATAGCAGGCAAAGTGCAGGCAAAAATAGAAGATTTTGAGAAATACACTATACGCCCGTTTTTTAAATACATTGCAGAACTGTCTGCAAAACTGCCGGCGGAGGGCAAATGCTGTTATTGTCGCGTGTTGCCGTATATATCCACAACATACCGGCGCAATTCGTAATTCAAAACGTGATACTGCCGCCGAAATAGATGCTGCGTGCTGTGGGATATACTCCGGTGTCGATGCCCTGTGCAATTTCGGGGTCATAGCCTTTATATTCTGTCAGTATAAAAAGGTTGTGAGCGCCGGCAAAGAGTCGTATTTTGAACTGTGGCGATAAGAGTTTCAGCTTATCGAAGGTATAGCCAATGGTCAGCGTTTTGAGGCGCAGATACGAGGCGTTTTCGATATATCGGCTGTAGATTGTGTTGGCATCGACAACACTGTTCCAGGCGGGTACGGTGTTCGAGGGGCGCTCTTCTGTCCATGCGTCGAGCAGTTCCGCCGAGCGGTTGTAGGTGCTGTTGTTTTCCGACAGATGACGGCGCAGTTTGTTATACACTTCGTTACCCTGAGAGCCTTGCAGCGACACAAACAGGTCGAAACCGTGCAGGTTGAGCATTGCCGACAGCCCGTAAGTGAAATCGGGCTGAGTGCTTCCCACAACCGTGCGGTCGTGTTCGGGAGTAATTTTGCCGTCGGGAACGCCGTCTGCGCCGCTGATATCGCGCAGTTTAATGTCGCCGGCTTTGGGCGTGGTGCCGGCTACGGCGGGCAGTTTCGTCAGGTCGTCGGTTGCCTGCACAACGCCGTCGTAAATGTATCCATAGAAAGCGCCTGCCGGCTGTCCGACGCGCAAAATCTGTTCCTGACTGCTGCCTTCGGTCAGATTGTTGTATTGACCCAAATCGGTAATAGTGTTGATATTTCGGGCGATATTAGCGTTCACTTTCAAGCTCGCCTTCTCCCTGTCCACAAGGGTGGCGGCAAGCGACAGCTCGACGCCGCCATTGGTGATATTGCCCAGATTAACCGTTTGCAGGTCGCCTGTTCCGGAGCCAATCGGGGGCGGGACTTTCATCAGCAGGTCGAAGGTTTTTTTTGTATATATATCGAACGAAACCGCCAGCCGCTCGTTCCACAGTCCGGCGTCGATACCGGCATTGAGTTCTGCTGTGGTTTCCCATTTGAGATTTGGATTGCTGATGACAGACTGTTCCAGAGCCGCTTCGCCGTTATATCGTCCCACATTAAAGTAGGATACATAGTCGTTGAAGCCGATTTCCTGATTGCCCGAAGCTCCGGCTGTAGCGCGAAGTTTGAGGCTCGACAGGGCTGGCAGCGGGCGTCGGGCAAAGAAAGGCTCGTCGCTGATATTCCACGAGATACCAGCCGAAGGGAAATATCCCCAGGTATGTCCGGCAGGGAAGCGCGACGATTTGTCGGCGCGGAATGTTGCCGTCAGATTGTATCGATGCAGCAGAGTATAATTGAGCCGTGCAATTGCCGAGTGCAAATATGCCTCGTCGGTGCGTGAGGCGGGCGGGATAACGGTTGTGCTGGGCGCGTTGCTGCGTGCCAGATTGTCGAAACGGTCGATATGAGTAACCTTGCTGTAAACAAAAGTCGTGCCCGTGCGCTGCAAGGTGTATCCCCCAAGAATATCAACAAAATGAGCCTCGTTCAGCTGACGGGTAAAAGTGAGCAGATACTCGGTTTGCGTAACGTCGGTGCGACGGTTGCCAATCGCCGCCCGTCCCTGAATATCTTCGTTGATACCCAGCGCGGTATATGGTGGTGCAAAGAAATTTTGAGCAATATGGTTGATGTTTGTCCCTGCATTGATTTTCAGTGCAAGTCCCTCGATTGCCGGCAGGCGGTATTTTGCCGAAAAGTTGGCAAGCAACGTGGTACTGAGGGTTTGAGCAATACTGTTTTTGAGGTCGGACACGGGATTTGCGGCGCGTTCGTAATAATGGAGTTCGGTCAGTTCAAAGGGATTGGTGTAATTATAGTCGCCGGCGGCGCTGTATATCGGCAGCACCGGCGGCATAAAGAGAGCATAAACCAGCGAATTGCTGATGCCAGCCTTGAAGGGACTGCTGCTGCCGGCAAAATCGTTTGCCACCATGGTCGACATGGCGTTTTGCTCGCTGCGGTCGGCGGAGGCGGTAACGCCAACGGTGAGATGCTTAAACATCGTCCGTTCCAGATTGATGCGCCCGTTGTAGCGCTTAAATCCCGAATTGAGAACAATACCCTGCCGGTCGGTATAACTGCCCGAAATCAGGTATCGCGTATCCTCGCCTCCTCCGTTGAGCGACAGTTCGTGAGTGTGCGACAGGCTGTTTTGCAGAGCCGCGTCCTGCCAGTCGTATCCCTTGCCAATGGAGGCGAGATATGCATCGCTCAGATATTCGTCTCCGTTGTTCAGAGGAACGCTTCGCGCCCACAGTCCCCACTGCCGAGCGTCGAACAGCGGCAGTTTCTTTGCTCTTTTGTCCACGCCCGCCGTATATTGATAGCGAACGGTATTGCCGCTGCGTTGTCCTTTTCGGGTGGTTACAATAATCACACCGTTAGCCCCGCGCGAGCCGTAGATTGCCTTAGCCGATATGTCTTTGAGGATTTCCACCGATTCGATATCGGCGGGATTGATCGAAGCCAGCGGATTGAGCGTGGCGTCGATATTGGCAACGCCCGCCTGCGTAGCGTTCTTTTCACTGAAAAAGATAAAGCCATCGATAACATATAGAGGCTCGTTGCTGGCATTTATCGAGTTACCGCCGCGAATGCGGGTGCTTGATCCCGCTCCGGGCTGCCCCGAATTTTGGGTTACGTTGACGCCGGCAACCGCCCCGCCCAGCAGTTCGTCGATCGAGCCTGCGCCGCCAAATTCGATCTGCGCCGCCGAGATACCGGCAATAGCGCCCGTCAGTTCCCGCCGTCGCTGAGCGCCGTAGCCAACAACAACAATCTCGTTCAAATGCTGTTTGTCCTCTTCAAGCCGGACGTCGATTACGCTGCGTCGTCCAACCGGCTCTTCGCGCGTCTGCAAGCCGATAAACGAAAACACAAGCGTATCGTTTGCCTCAGCCTCAATTTGATACTTGCCTCCCTTGCCGGTTACGGCGTAAATTTGTGTTCCTTTCAAATTTACATTAGCGCCAGCCAGAGGCTCGCCATTAGCGGCGTCGCTCACCGTCCCGCCAACCTGACCGACAGCCTGAATGCCGACAGCCAGCAACGACAGGGTCAATAAATTTCTCAATGTCTTAATTTTCATTTTTTTTCTTTTTACAGTTCTACAATTTATTTATTCATTAAAAAAAGACTGTCTGTTTTGTGTTCAGACAGCCTTGCGCATGTTAATTGTTTCCGTTTGATTTGATTTATATCTGCGCAAAATGCTCTGTCCAACGCAACAGCACCATCTGCAACACATATAAAACCAACAAAAACAACACACATACATAATCTTAAATTTTGTGCAAAAGTATGGC
The DNA here is from genome assembly GCA_031279695.1 of Prevotellaceae bacterium. Classification (GTDB taxonomy): domain Bacteria; phylum Bacteroidota; class Bacteroidia; order Bacteroidales; family UBA932; genus JAIRLF01. Next base: position 3,666 of record JAITIA010000130.1, read on the forward strand.
GCCCGCCTCCCTCAGGCAATACCAACTTTGTGGTATATGACTTAAATGGTTAGTGATTAGTGATTAGTGGTTAGTGATTAGTGATTAAGGTCATTATTGTCACTAATCACTAACCACTAATCACTAATCACTATAACGGCGTGAATGTTTCTAACCGCAGAACTGTCTGCATTGCGAAAAAAAAGAATATTTCTAACCGCAGAACTGTCTGCACTGCGAAAAAAAAGAATATTTCTAATCGCAAATCTGTCTGCATGGAAAAAAAAAGAATGTTTCTAACCGCAAATCTGTCTGCACTGCGATTTGCGCGAATATTTCCAGTCGCAATGCAGATTGCACTGCGACCGGCGCGAATGTTTCCGGTCGCAATGCAGACGGTATTACGACCGGAAACAACCCTGTTCATCTATCTAAAAAATATCAAAACATAAAAATAAAGGTTCTACCGGGAATTATGAGAAAACTTTTGTTTTCAATCAATTATCGATACAAACCCCTTATTTCCCCAAGCGCCTGGTATCTGTCCAAAAAGTCGGGGACACATATAATATGAATACAAAGCACTTCGCAGAGGACTGCTCCGTTGGTATGGCGGCTGCGATTTTTTGCATCTCTGCGAGATGCATCGCTCGATAGAACATCATCACACACACGCATTTGCATCCCTGCGGGGATGCATCCTTACAGGATGCAGGAAATTCTTTGGTAACCGTTTCTACCGAGCGATGCAATCCTGCGGATTGCTTGATTGCTCCGCCTTTCACTTCAAAATCATATTGCGACCGACTTTATGGACAGACACTACTTAGGGCGCTTGGGGAAATAGGCTAAATCTTTTTTTGAGGTGCTATATTTATGCTGATGCATCCTGTCGTCGCACAAGCAAGTCCCGCAGGAACGACACTTTATTAATGATTAGTGATTAATGCCTGCGGCGGAATTGTCTGAACTGTGATTTTAAGGTGATTTTAATGATTGTTTGCGGCGATGTAGAGACGCACGGCGTGCGTCTCTGCGAAGATTGTTTGCGGCGGCGTTGTGCGTGGCAATGTAGAGACGGGGCGCGCCCCGTCTCTACGGTGTTTGCCGGTCAAGAGATTGCCACGGAACAAACCGTCCCGTAGGGACGGAATGTTGGTAGAAAATACAAACCAACCACGCAATCGCCGTCCCGTAGGGACGGAATGTGGAATTTGTTGATTTAATGTGCAGTCCCTGCGGGACTTTGCAGATATACCATTTTTTCGAGTTTTCGGACGGACACTACATAAGAGGGCGCCTTTGGAAATAAGGGTTCTATGAATTTTTCACACAATTCACGGTTGAAACTTGAAGTAAATAAATTTAGGTATCATGTACGATATTCATAAAAGTTTTACTGCGCTAAATCTTGTATGGTTACGCAAAAGGCACAAAAAAAACGAAGCGGCGAAGGTGCAAACCTCGTTGCTTCGTTCTGTTTTTAAGGAGTGTGAAACAAAAGTTCAACGCCCTCCGTCCGACTTCGGTCGCCACAGGTTTTACGCGCGACCGGCTTCTAATAATCGCAGATTTTCAGGGCGCACAAGGCAAGAAAAGCATTTACACATCGTAAATTAGCATTTTCGAACCGCAGTGCAACACCGCAAAAAATAATTACCGGAAGTTTCCTTTAATAATTTCGTCGGTTGTAGTAATTTGAGCGCCATAAACCTCTTTCAGATATTTTATGCCGCCCAAATAGTCTTCTTCTGTAAAGGAATCGGTTGCATCTTTGGGGATTATAATATTATATCCCCAGCAGTAGGCGTCCGCCGAAGTGTGGCGCACGCACATGTGAGCATGCAAGCCGGTTATGATAAGCGTATCGACGCCTAATTCCGTTAAAAGGAGATGCAAATCGGTTTGAAAAAATCCCGAATAGCGACGTTTGTTGATAATAAAATCGCCATCTTTTGCCGCCAATTCCGGAATTATTTCCGCGCCCTGAGTTCCGCGAATGGCATGGTCGCCCCAGAGTTTCAGCTCCGCATCGACGCCTTTGAGATGGCTGTCGTTAGCATAAATCACAGGGACGTCGCTCTTTCGGGCAGCATCAATAAGGTTGGCAAGCGCCGGAACAATCGCCAGACTCCTGTCGCAAGTCAGCGCACCGGTTACAAAATCGTTAAGCATATCTACTACTATTATTGCTTTTTTTCCCATAAAATTAATTAAAAATGTTTAAAATTTATACTTTTATTTACTGTTTCGATTTGTGAAACAAGGCGCAAAGGTAGATAAAAGTTTTCAAATGCAAACAATTTGGTGAAATAATTTTCTGTAACACGCTGATGCAATATTGTTTGACAATACATTTTTAACAGTCAATTTCTTTACAATATGGTTAAAAAAAAGATTGAGGTTAATAATGTGTCGTCTCTGCTGGACTTGCTCGTAAATTTTCATAGCGCCTCAATCTTTTTTTCAGCCTGCAAATAATTTTTTTTCGATATCGAAAAAATTCATACCTTTGCAGCGTTTTTCGATCATATATTGAACGGATAAACAGTCTGATTATGACGGAAAAACAGGAACAAAAAAGTGTAATTATCTATTTAAACAGAAATGAAAGTTTATTCAAAACATATTTCGATTTATGAATTTCGGCAAATGCATCCCGAAGGATTGCAGTACAAAACGGATGTTTATTTCGCCACAACTGCGAATAAAATTTTGCAGGAATTGACGTCAAACTGCGCGGTAGCAAAAAATATCGAACATGAACTGCTGAAGATTTATGCCTTAAAATCAACGGCATACTTGGAAGACGTGGTGTCGAAATTGGGGCTTTTCAACGGGTTTCGCAAACTCAACCAACAATTCTGCGGCAATGTTTTGCCTTTCCACGTGCTCGACAAAAATTATGACAGTGAGGGACTTAATTTACAGGATATTCAGATTTTGCTTTGGACAATTTTTCAGGAACGGGATATGGAAAACGCCAAAAACCATTTTCTTAATCCTGAAAATTTTGCGATACAAATTCTGAGCACCTGCATTCTGAGAATTTTGCAGCAGGAATACGCTACCGCTCCCCAAAACGAACAACTGTATTCATGGTTGCACAAGCGTGATTTTAATGATTTTAGCGAATTTCGTCAAATCTTGCACTGGTTGCATTACAGGTCATATCTGTCGAGGAATTACCCCCTGCGCAATTTGGATGAACTAAAAAAAACAATGAAAAAAGATCAGACGGACTATGGGCGTCGCTTGGTTTATATGATGGAAAGCAACAGTATTTTTACCGATGTCTGCACGCCTCTGTCTGTTCATGCAATAGACTGGTTTAAAGAGATTTCTCAAAACAGCCTCCTCTTACAGAAGTTAAAAAATACTGATTTTAAACCTTATTCTTTTTATAGAATAATGGAAAACGACAAAAAGATAATCAATCTTTTACCTTTTGATGAAACCAAGCCAATGCTGCCGCTTGCGCGTAGCAGTCTGCAAGTATCGAACAGGCATAGCTCAACAATATTTGAGCCGGGCAAAGAATGTATTCAATGTCCACTTGTATTTTTCGATAATCTGTGGCATGTCAATGGGTTCGGCGCTTTTTATGACATGGACAAAAAGATTTTGAATGGCGAAAAAGAAAAAATTGCAAAGAAAAAAGCACGGCAAAACAGTATGGAACTAAACCGCAATGCTTTCCTGAAACAATCTAATAACCTGCCGATTGTGTTTTTTAAGGATTTCAATAATCTGAGAAATTTTTGGAATAAGGTTATTCCCAATATTTCTAATGAAAAAGAATTTTTTACAAACAATCCGCTTGTGAATGAGCAGAATTTTGCAATATTTCTGAATAAAACCTATGGCGCACAGATTCTACCCAAAATGGCGTCAATGATTAAAATGAAAGGAAACAAACTCTATGACAAAACAGATGCGGAAAACTACGGAATAGCCATACTTACAGGCGCTTATCCCTTGCCACTCGAAATGATTGAATACTTTATCAACAATAACCTTATTCCCGACGTGGCAATTGTTTCAAATAAAGGAGTATCTCATGCCAAGCAACTGGTTCAAAACAATATGTGGTTTATAGTCCGATTTTTTCAACCCAAGTTATTTACCCGTTTATTGTTCGACGAATTGCCGGAAGATTATGAATAATAAAATATTAAGAACTTCCGTCCTTTCGTCGGAAAGCACAGGCGCTCGACAATAACCCCCTTCCTTGCGACGGACAGGCTGAGCCGGCAAGTCCCGCAGGGACGGCACGTTAGAATCAACGATTTTTACATTCCGTCCCCCGCGGGACGGCGTTTGCGACGCCGGATTGCGTTTTCTACCACTGTCCTGTCCTAACGGCACACAAAATGCATCCAATCAAAAATTATCAAACAAATTTGCATTTTTATTGTTCAAAAAATTTGAACATTCAAAAGTTTTTATAATTTTGCCCCCGTTTTAAGGTTGAATTTGCCGCACAAATCTATTGCCGGCAGCGTAGAAAAACGAATATAAAGCACTGATTACAAACGTTGGGAGCAGCCTTATTGTTTTGGATATATATTAAAAATTTATATAGATATGAACAGAAAAATTACATTTACTATTACCCTCGCGGGTATGCTGATTGCACTTGCATCATTGCCTTCGTGCAAAAAAGACGCCGATTCCAAAGAGTCGGTCATTACGCTCAAAACACCGAAATCGATTGATACGGTTTATTTGACAGACGCCAAAGATATAGTCTTTACCTGGACAAAAATATCCGGCGTCAACAACTATGTGCTCAAATTTGCCACCTCGCTGGCGGGGCTGGCTTCCACAAAAGCAATTATCAACGTGGGCGACAAGGACAAATATGTCTTCAAACCACATGACGCCGACAGTTTCTTTGCCGAACATCTTAACGTGCCTCCGGCAGGAATGGTTACTGTTTTCTGGACGGTCTCCCACAAAGACGCCTCTACCAACGTTAAGGACAGCGAAGTGCGGCGTATCCGGCTGTCGAGGCTGCTCGAAAAACTCTCGCTCGAAGGCGTTCGATTCGCCTCCAGCGACGCCGGAACGCAAACCCTCAACATCACCCGCAACGGAGCGTGGACAATCTCCGTTATGGCTAACGGCTGGGTGAACGTTAATCCCAGTTCGGGCAACGGACCAACACCGGTAACCGTAACATCTACTGCCAATAACGGTCCCGCCCGCAGTTCGCGCCTCACTATCAGAGGTGGCGACGCCGACGACCGAATGATTACCATCATGCAGCCCGCAGGCGGCGTCAATAAACTGATTTCGGAAAAATGGATCTACGGAATGCTCGCCCGAAAATATGAGTACGGCGACAAACACCGGTTTACCAAAATTCTCGACTATTCGCTCGAAACAGGCGAACTGGTGGCAACAACCACCATCACCTACGACCCCGTACAATTGATAGAAAAGAATGTCGATGGCGTTGTTCGCACCACCAACGTTTACCTTTTCGAGCAGGGTTTGCTGGCAATGTGCGGCGCCGATACCGCCTGGTATATCGAAAGCCTCAACGACGCCGGTTTGCCGAATATCGTAGAATTTAAACGTAAAAAGGACACCTTTACCTACGACGAAACCGGCAATATCACCGAACGCATCGACGCATGGTCGATAGGTTTTATTCACCCAAGCGGCGTAATCAGCGGCGGCACAACGGTGGGACGATATGAATACGACGACAAAAAATCGCCCTTCTACGCCTGCACCTCACCCAAATGGCTGGTGCTGCTGCTGTGTAACTATCACGATATCTTCAACAACGTGGCAAGCGTTTCGTACAACAACGAAAGAGTATTCCGATATACCCACACCTACGACGCTGACGGTTATATCACCAGAAACGATGAATTACAAGCCGATTATAAATATATCACTAAATAAAAACTGTTATGATTAGAAAAATTATACTGATTACAGCGCTTGCCACCTCGATGGCAGCAATCAACGGATGCTCGAAGGACAAACCCGAAGCGCCGACAGCCTCGGTGCTGGAAATTGTTCCCGAAGAAATTACAGCACACAGCGAAGCAAAAACCTATACGGTGGAAATTACCGGCGATGTGCCGTGGACTGCCTCGAGCAGCGAAGGCTGGTGCAGACTGTCGCCAACCACAGGCAACGGCAAAACTGTGGTTACACTCACCGTTGACCAGAATTCCGCACCCGACGTCCGCACGGCAACAATCACCGTTACGGCAGGCAATCTTGTGAAAACTGCCACTCTGACACAGAGCGCCGCTCATCCCGAAGGATTTACCTTTGCCACCGCGCACGAAATGATCTCGTTCCAGCTTGTTGCCCGAAAGGTAACAATCGACTGGGGCGACGGCTCTCATGCCGAAATCTTTGAACCCGACAACGAGCAGCAGGTAATATCGCCTTCGCACAACTACGCAACGCCGGGCGTTCACAACGTGTCGGTTACCGGTACGCCAATAAGCAAAATCAATTTCTTTGGATTGATGCAGATTTCCAGCCTCAACGTGCAGTATGCGCCCAATCTGGATACGCTTATTTGTATCGATAACGAACTCGAAACGCTCGACCTGAGCGCCAACACCGCCTTGCGAACGCTGAATGTGAACGACAACAAGCTGGAAAATCTCGACCTGAGCGCCAACCTGTCGCTGATAAATCTCAACTGTTCGCAAAACCTGCTCGAAATGCTCGATGTACGCAATCATCCCGCATTAAAGGTTTTGCACTGTTCCGACAATAAACTGACCGATTTGGAGGTGAACAACAACGCCGCTCTGGATGAACTCTACTGCTCGAACAACATGCTCGAAACGCTTGACCTGAGCAGCAATGCCGCGCTCAAAACTCTGGAATGCTACGGCAACCGGCTCGCCGGTCTCAATTTGAGCGCCAACCCCGCGCTGAGAAGTCTGCTGTGTTATTCCAACCAGCTGACTAACATCAATCTCAGCCAGTGTACCCGACTTGCCTTTTTGAACTGTTCGAGAAACGAAATGACCACTCTCGACCTCAGCAATAACCTCGTACTTGAAGATTTGCACTGCGACAGTTGCCATCTGACTGCCTTAAATGTGGGTAATCACGACAGCCTGACCACGCTCTACTGTTCCGATAACCAAATTGCCTCGCTGAACGTCAGTCAGACTGTCAGTTTGCAGCGGCTCACCTGTTCGAGAAACAGGGAACTGACAGGCTTGAACCTTAGCGGAACAGACGAACTGATGTATCTTTACTGCGACAGTTGCGGGCTGACCAGCCTCGACGTCAGCAATCACGGCGAACTGCGGTCGATGGACTGCTCGTCGAACAGCCTGTCGAGCCTGAACCTCCATGCCAACGCCGAACTGTCGGCACTGAACTGCTCAAACAACAGTCTCACAACACTCAATATCGACGAAAATACAAAGCTGATATCGCTCAACTGTTCAAAAAATCTGCTCACCGCCCTGAACGTTGTCAATAACACCTGGCTGACGTCGCGACTCGACTGCTCGTACAACCTCCTGACGGCAACGGCTCTGAACAATCTTTTCAGCAATTTGCCAACAGGAATGACCCGCCCCGCCTCACAACTGTTTATCACCGGAAACCCGGGCGTATCAACCTGCACCAAAACAATTGCAACAGGAAAAAAATGGTCGGTTAATGATTAGTGATTAGTGATTAGTGATTAATGCCTGCGGCGGCAATTTCCTCCGTCGCAGGTATTTTATATTTGATTTACGATTTTTGATTGATGATTTACGATTGACTTGCGACCGGAATCATTGTTTTGAAACTTACGGGATTTAGAAAAATGAGAACAAGAGTGTTATCTCACATTTTACATTATTCACTGTAAATTTTAACCAGTTATTATTTCAAACAATTAGGCAACATCGTCAAAAAATCCATACATTTATCATAATTGAGTATATAAAAATTTGCACCCATACTGATTGAACTATAATATGTTTCTTGTTTTTCCTTATAATATTTTTCTGACGATATCTTCCAAAACTGTTTTCCGAGTTTTGCGGCGATAAACCATTTTTCAAGAAGTCGTGCTGTTCGCCCATTTCCATCTCTGAATGGATGTATATGTACAAATCTTAAATGTATCAATGAAGCAAAATAAAATACCTCTTCCTCTGAAAAATTTTCATTCAGAAGTTTTTGAATATCGGTAAAAAAATTTGCCATTTCTTGCTTAATAAATTCAGGTTCAATAGCAAGATAAACTAACCCTTCTTTTCCAAACACGCCGACAGGTTCTATTCTATACTTTCCTCTCTTACTTTTTATAAGCAATGTTTTTGACAAAATACCGTGCGATTTCAAAAGATTACTTTCCGTCAAAGAATTTTCCTGTGCAAATTGATATGCCTCAACCAAATCTTCTATTTCCTGCACTTCCTTTCCCGCTTTAAATTTCTTTTTACTCAACTGATAATTCATAAATGAGTTTAAATCAATACTGTTTCCTTCAATATTGGACGAATATACCGCAGAAGCTTTTGTCAGATACTCCAAACTGACCGTATGTTCCGAAAAGTCAAACTGTCTGATTAATTCGGGAATTTGCTGTCCAATTATCTGATAATACTCGCTGAAATATTTTTTATCTGTAATCATTTGGATTTATCTTTCTCATCATTTCTACTTAAAAAAATCGTCGCAAAGGTAAATATTTTTTTCAATACCAGAAATATTTTTTTCAATTTCACTGAAACACAAATATTTTCCAGCGCCATTGCGGTAACAAAATCACTGTGGTTCGGACGAGGCTGTGCCTCGTCCGGTTTATCTTGGCAGGCTGAGCCTGCTTCTTTGTTAGCAGGCACAGCCTGCGTGGATAGAGCAGACAAGGTAAAACCTTGTCTGAACGGCGGGTCTATGAAAACGCCATCGGCGAACTGGGACTTACGGTCATGAAGACCATGCTGCCCAACAGTGTCCGTTTCCGCAAGGAAATGTCGTCGGAACACGGTACGGTATTCCGTTCCACGGTATTTCCGGCGGATAAATCCCTGCTGAAAGGCAGCGGCATGGAGGAACTTGTAAACGAAATCTGTCAAATCACATCATTAAACGCTCATAATCATGGAAACGAAAAGGAATAAAAGAGTAATTGAAGACATCGACGAAACATTTTTGCTTAAAGGGTATTGTAAAGGAAACGGCAAAACTGGCGGTTGAACCCGCAGAAACGGAGCTACCCGTTGAAACAGCCGAACCTTCGCCTGAAAAACCCGAAAAGGCAAAAGAACCCGCACGGCGCAGGCGCAATCCTTCCGGCGAGGACTACGGCAACCGTTTTTTCGGACGCAACGAATTGAAGACAAGGCAATGCGTTTACATCAGCCGGTGCATCCACGCAACCATCTCGGAAATCGTCCGGGTAACTTCAAACAGCGACGTTACGGTAGGCGGCTATATCGACAGCATCCTGATGGAACATCTCGAAGCGCATAAAGAAGAAATCACCGAACTGTACAACAGGGAACTTGAAAAAAGAAACGGTAAAAAT
>JAITIA010000131.1 GCA_031279695.1 Prevotellaceae bacterium
AAAATCCTGTCCAAAATCTCCACTCTGATATACGCATCCGCGTGCCAATCGCAATGCAAAAAGATACTTCCGGTGGGTTTGAGCACGCGATACATTTCTGCAACTCGCTCTTTGAGCCAGGCAATATAATGGTCAATTCCTCCCGCCCAGCGGTCTTGAAAAGAGCGTACTTCGCCCTCGTCGCCCCAGATTACTTCGTAATCACGGTTCGAGAAGAACGGCGGGTCGAGGTAGATTAAATCCACTGTTTCGCTCTCCATTGCTTTCAGGATGTCAAGATTGTCGCCTAATATAAGTTTATTTATACACATCGTACAAAAATTGTTTTGAGAAGACATTTAAGACATTTAGTTCAATATTTCTGTTCTCGACTTCGACCGTCCTTTCTCCGACCACAATATTGCGGTTTTTCACTGCAATATTCCGGTTGTGGATTGGAATTATACCCGTTTTGCTGCTCAAAATTCCGATTATTGACCGGAAATTTTCTCTTTTCAATCGGAACGTTTCTATCGCTGACCGGCAGATTCCGTTTTTGGACGGCAATATCCATGCTCGTACAACGCAAGGTCGAGGTTACGGATAGCAATATTGCGATGGACAACCGCAATATTGCTGTCGCCAATCGAAAAATCCTGTTTGCCGACCTCCATACAGGTATTCGCTGACCGAAACAGAGGCGTCAAACACGACAATGTCCCGTTATTCCTCCTTTTTTGTCTTTGAACGTCCGGGAAAACGCTTGCCCAATTCCTCTACAATCAGTACGGAGTTGGGAAGTTTCCGTTTCTGTCCTTCTTTGCTCGAACCGTAGTAGGTAAGTCCAGCCACGTATGCCTCGCTGCCGGCGAGCGTCATTGTGTCGTGCACTTTTTTGGCGAGTTGCAACAGCGGTACGTAAAATTCGCGCAGCAAATTTACCGTATTCACGTCTTTTTCAAACTCCGGCACGTTGATGAACGCAGCAAATTCAGGATATTGTTTGGCAAATTCAAGCGCCTTAAAAACAAATCCGTACGATTTGTCGCCCATCGTGGGCAATTCGCGGGCTTCTCCCTGAGCCAGTTCCACTAAGTGTGGCAACAATTTTTCGTTCAATACGTTTATCGCTGCCAGTATCGCCTGTTTATCGGCCTCGTTCAATTCAAATGATATTCTATTATCCATATCGTAAAAAATAATATTATTGGCGGCAAAAGTATAACTAAAAAATCATATCACAAAATGAGAAATATTTTCACCCCCCCGTGAAGGATTTAATGTACTGAAAATAAAAACAACAAAGATTGCTGTCAATCAATCGTCAGGTATGATTTTTTTTGAATAAAACACAACGGAATAACAAAAAATGGTGAAATCGGCTGAAAAAAACTGATTACTCATTCCGGAACTCATTTATTTCACTAATCATTAATCACTAAAATTCTCCCCAGCGTTCAAAAATGTATTTAAGCAAATCGAGAACGCGGTCGGGATTATTCTCCGTAACAAGTTTCAGTCGCGTTTCCTTAAAGTCGGACAGACCTTTGAAATAGCAGCTCAGATGCCGTCGCATCTCAAGCAGTCCCTGTCGTTCGCCCTTCACTTCAATTGATTTCAAGAAATGAAGACGGGCAATTTCGACCCTTTCGGTAACATTGGGCTCCGGCGGCAGCACGCCGGTGTCGAGAAAGCAGCGGATATTTCTGAAAATCCATGGACGTCCGAAAGTTGCGCGTCCAATCATCACGGCATCGACGCCGCATTCGTCGAAGCGATATTTGGCAGTAGTGGCGTCGGCAATATCGCCGTTGCCTATTATCGGAATATTTATTCGGCAATTACGTTTGACCTCGGCAACAGGCGTCCAGTTGGCGTCGCCCTTATACATTTGACTGCGCGTGCGTCCGTGAATTGTGAGAGCGGCAATGCCGGCGTCCTGCAACTGCTCGGCAAGTTCGCCGATAATAATGCTGTTTTCGTCCCAGCCCAGCCGCGTTTTTACCGTTACCGGAATATCAACGGCATCGACAATCCGGCGGGTGATATCCAGAATTTTCTCAGGCTCGCGCATCATCCCCGAACCGGCGCCGCGTGCAGCGATTTTTTTCATCGGGCAGCCAAAATTAATGTCGATAAGGTCGGGCTTAGCTTTGGCGGCGATTTTTGCCGCTTCAACCATCGGCTCAACCAGATGTCCGTATATTTGAATACCCACAGGACGCTCCCCGTCGTTTATTTTCAGCTTTTCGAGCGTAGTTCGGGCGTCGCGTATCAAACCGTCGGACGAAACAAACTCCGTATAGACCATATCCGCCCCAAACTGCTTGCAAATATATCGAAACGACGGGTCGGTAACCTCGTCCATAGGCGCTAAAAATAAAGGACGAGAGCGAAAGGGTATATTTCCAATTTTCATTATATAAAAAAATTACGGGCGCAAAGGTACGTCATTTTTTTTGAATTATCCAAACCGAAATACATTTTGGACGGACAAAAAAGATTTAATCCCAAAAAAAAATATTGCGAACTCGGAAAAAAGCAGTACTTTTGCGCAAAATTTCAGTTTATTATTTAACATCTGTAAAAATTATTAAATATGATGAAAAAGATACTTTTTGTATTAATCGTACCGTATCTGTTGAATACGGATTGCCTTGTACGGGCGCAGACGCCCGAAACGCTGGAGAGCCTTGCCCGTCAGTTTGTTTCATCGCCCGCCGACGTCTATAAACCTCATGCCTGGTGGCACTGGCTGGGAACAAATTTCTCCAAAGAGGGAATGAGCAAAGACCTGCGCGCAATGAAGGACGCCGGCATTGGAGGAGTGGTGATTTTCAACGCACCATCCTGGCTCGACCCCAAACAGAATCCCTTCCCGCAGCAAACCTACCGCAGCACGGAATGGTGGGACGCTCTCGCTCATGCCTTGAGGGAAGCCCGCACGCTTGGGCTCACTGTGGGAATGCACAATACACCCGGATGGTCGACCACCGGCGGACCCTGGATTTCGCCCGAAGACGGAATGCAGGCAGTTGCTTTCAGCACAGTGAAAATCAAAGGAGCAAAAAAGGTGCAGATTGCGCTCCCCAACCCCAAAGCCGGCGACGCCACAGCAGAGTACTTCCGCGATGTGGCTGTGATGGCTGTTCCCGACAGCGACGTGTCGGCAAGCGATATTCTCGACATTTCGCACTGCCTCGACTCCAATGGCGTGCTCGACTGGCAGTCGCCGGCAGGCGAATGGACTGTCTATCGCGTTGGACATTATCCCACAATGGTGCGCTCGCATCCGACGCCCGAAGACGTTGCCGATTATGCGCTCGAAGCCGACAAAATGAATATCGCCGCCACCGTCAAGCACTGGAACAATGTGCTCAATCCGCTGATCGACCGTTTTTCGGAATATATCGAAGGAAAAACTTTCAACTGTCTCTGGGTGGACAGTTACGAGGCGGGCGACCAGAACTGGTCGCCGAATTTCCGCGCCGATTTTATACGCATCAAAGGCTACGACCCCGTCCGGCAACTTGTTCTGGCATACGCACGCGGCGACAGCATTCTCCACCCCAAAGGCTTCGGGCTGCAAGTTGCCGACAATGCTATCGACGAAACCAAACGCTTTGCCGCCGACCATCGCGAAGTGGTCAATCGACTGTTTATGGACTGCTGGCAGCGGGGTAAGGAGATGGTCAATCGAGCAGGTCTTATGTTTTATTGGGAACCCTATTGCAGCTGGGGCGGCGGACCTTTCGACCTCAAACAGGGCGTAGCAGTAGCCGACGTCCCCGTTACCGAATTTTGGGTACACAGCACCGGACTCATTGGCGGCGAAACGATGGCAAAAACAGCGGCGGCAAACAACAAGCGCATCGTTGGCGCAGAAGCCTTTACCGGCATGGAAGCAACCTGCAAGTTTACCGAAACTCCCGCCATGCTCAAACGCTCGGCAGATATGGGCTATTCGTATGGCGTCAACCTTTATTTTCTGCATTCGTGGGCGCATAATCCTTTTGATGACAAATATCAGCCCGGTTTCGGCTTTGCTCACTACGGCACACATTTCAGCCGCAACCAGACCTGGTTCGAGCCGGGGAAAGCCTTCTTTACCTATCTTGCCCGTTGCCAGATGCTGCTCCAGCAGGGCAGTTTTGTGTCGCGCACCGCCAACGTGCTGCATCGCCGCCTTCCCGACGCCGATATATTTTTTGTGAGAAATACCGAAGCGGCGGCGACAAAAACTGTCAAAATCCCTTCAGGAACATTTCTGTTTCCCGAAATCTGGGATGCTTATTCGGGCGAAATAAAACATGTGAAACAGTGGAAAAAGAAGGGCGATACAATAGAACTTGTACTGCCAATGGAAAAGGACGGCTCGCTGTTTGTTGTTACTACCAATAATCCAAAACAAAATTATGCCAAACAGCCGATGTGGGAAGTTCAAAACGAAACGTCGGTTGAAATTACGGGCGAGTGGACAGTTGATTTTCAGCCCAAAACCGACGAAGAGCCCTTCCGCCAGCAGTTCTCCGAACTCAGCGATTTTAGCAAACACGACGACAATGCAATAAAATATTTCTCCGGCACTGCTATCTACGAAAAAACTCTGCGCCTTGCCTCCGCCGACCTTGCCGCCAACCGTCGCATAGTGCTCGATCTGGGCATTTTGCACGATATTGCCGAACTGGAAATAAACGGCAAACGTGTTGGCGTTCTCTGGCATCCGCCCTATCGCAAGGATGTTACCGAGTTTCTGCGTGCCGGCGACAATAATCTCAAAATCCACGTAACCAACAACTGGACAAACCGCCTGATTGGTGACGAACAGTATCCCGAAGATTTTGAATGGACAGACCGCAATCAGGGGCTGCGCGCAATGACCGGCTTGCCCGAATGGTTTGTCAAAAATGAGCCGCGACCGGTAAAGGAACGCAAAACTTTTATGCCGTGGTACTATTTCAACAAAAATTCGCCGCTCTATCCGGCAGGATTAATCGGTCCGGTAACAACAGTAAAACAGACATGTACGTCCGAACTCTGAACATAAAAAACGGAATATTGCAATTTAAAACAGTAAAAAAAAGATTTTTTTGCACCCTTGATTAAACCTTTTATATTGGGGATAGTCATAATAGCAAAATTTGTTTTTTCATAGTTTAGACAGGTTAAGATGGTTAGTTAATTTAGTAAAGAAAGTCGGGAAGCCCCAAAGTCCCGACTTTCCTGTTTTTGTTTTGCTGAATAGCATTCAATTTGTCGCCTTATCCACTAAAAAAAATTGTTGAAACAAGAGCATTTTATATGAATTTATCAAACTTTTTGCATCAATTTTGAACAAAATCGGGGGAAATACTTCATTTTTGACAGAAAAAATTGTGTCGATTGCGGAAAATGATTTTATACAGATTATCAGTAATAAAACATAGTTTGATGATGCTTGCGACAAGAAAAAAATCGAAAAAATATTGTCATAATAAAATAATGTAGTACTTTTGCGCCTCGAAAAACGCGAGGTCTCGTAGCTCAGTTGGATAGAGCAACAGCCTTCTAAGCTGTGGGTCGAAGGTTCGAATCCTTCCGAGATCACTATCAACATTAACATTTAAAAATAAAAATAAATGGGAGCAATTGATACAGTAGAAAAATACATCGCGCAGTTTCCGCCCGAAATCGGCGAAAAACTGGAAAGTATCCGCAGGACAATTCTTGCAACCGAACCTAAGATTAAGGAGGCAATTTCGTGGAACATGCCCGGATATAAACTCTGTGGCAAACCCTTAGTTTATTTTGCCGGACACAAAAACCATATCGGATTTTATCCCGCTCCCTCCGGCGTCGAAGCCTTCGACAAAGAGCTTTCGATATACAAAAAAACCAAAGGCGCAGTACAGTTCCCCTATAAACAGCCTCTCCCTCTCGACCTGATTGCACGGATAGTTCGCTTCCGCGCGAACGAAGTAGTCGGTTCAAAAAAAGTTTGAGGTGCTATTTTTCATACAATGAAGTAATAGTTTCATTTGGACATCAAGTCTTTACAACAAAAAGAAATGGAGCCCTTGCACTTAAAAAGTGACAGTTTCGTGGTAGAGAGCAACGTACATTTCCCTACGGACTACAATCTGTTGTGGGGCAGTGCGCGTAAATCTAATGTTCTCGATTTTTGAGCCATATACCGAATGGATCAACAAAGGCAAACAACGACCGGAGGTGGAACTTGGGAAAAAAGTGAGCATTACGACAGATCAATATCATCTGATAATAGACTGGCAAACAATGAGTCATCAGTCGGATTCGAAGATAGTGCCTGCCACAGGCGACCGAGTGATGTCATCGTTCACAGACATCCGAACATGGAGTTTCGACAAAGGCTACTGCATAAAGATAACAGGACATTGCTGGAAATGATTGTTACTGATGTAATTATGCCAAAAAACACAAAATATCCGATAAGGAAGCAGGTGATTTTTTTCTCGAAATATGTCTTCAATGTGATTTTTCAGGAGTTTTCGGACGGACACTGATTAATAACTCATAAACGGATTCATCCGTTAAAAAACCCTGAAAAATGTGTGTTAATCACAATTTTCAGGGTTATATTTTTTTATTGGAATATCCCGATTTGCCGGAGCGATTAAAACAATACGCAACGAATTGAGGCGCCCCATAAACGGCTGTTTTTAACAACAGTCGGTGTTGGCGTCGGGTTTGTTTTGTCGAAATAGAACAGGGTATCGCCACCATTTTCGGCAACCCGATAATAGCCGGCAACGCCTTTATTCTGCAATGTTCCAGATTCGTCGATATAGCCTGCTGCCGGCAGAAACATACAACCTTTCAAGTCGCTGATACTTGCATTGATGCAGTTGGCGCCAACAAAAATGCCGCCAATGGCATTTCCAAAACCGCTGTTTCCGTCGCGCCAAACAACATTGTAGGAGTTGAACAGCCGCGTAAATTCCTCAACGGTAGGCACTCTGAATCCTTTTGGAGAAGGAGGAGCGCTGTTGAACATCCAATCGGAACCGGTATTGCGGGTAGTATCTTTGTTCCATTTTCCGCCGGGAGAATAGGCTTCGGGATCGAAATATCGGAAATACAGACCTATATCGTCGGGTTTGCCGGCAATTTGCTGATTGTCGATAAGATTCGTTTCGTAGAGGTTCAGTATTCGTCTGTTTCTGCCTCTACCTGTTCCCGTACTGAAAAGAATACCAATTGTTTGTTCAAATTTTATTTCTTTTTCAATTTTGCCGGCTTTTATCTTGATTTGTCCTTTCGGGGTAAGAGCGCCCTGCTTTTTTACAGTAACGGTCAAGGTTGTTTTGCCTGCATTGCCCGATAGTGGCGATATTTTTTCTATCCAATCGACATCCTTTTCAAGTGTCCATGCAGTGTTGGACGAAATATCTACATAGTAATCGCCGGCAAGGCTTATTTGAATCGGATCTTTCGGAGCATCAAGCCATATCCCGTCCTGAGCGATACGAACAACTATCAATTTTTCGCCCGAACGCACAAAAATATATCCCGAGCGAGCAACAGCGCCCTGAGCGTTTTCAACAACTTTAACTTTCAGTGTGCTATTGCCTTTACCCTCAGTGGCGGAAATGCTGCACCACGATGCGCTGTTAGGCTCGACGGTGGCTGTCCATACCGTATTGCTTTTTATTTTAAGCGAATACGTGCCTGCTATCCGTTTTGCCAAAATACGTGTTGAATCAACTGACAGGGAAGGGTCTTTGATTTTACTTTCGGGAAGTGGTTTTACATTTTTCAGATTAACAACGTCGTATTTGAGAAAATCGTCAAAACTATGCGGCTCTTCTGCCTTTCTCATTATGGCACAATAGATATTGTATCGTGCCTGTGCGGTAAAATGAGGTCCTTTTTCCTTATATTCGGGTATCCACCCAACCATTACCGACTGTTTTTCGGCGCGCCACATACCTTCGGAATGATAACTTGCGCCTTCAAAAATTCCAACCGCTTCGTAGCCGGGGCGACCGAAGAAATTTTTCCAAATCATCTGTTCGGGGTCGTCGGTAATATCAACGTTAAGGTCGCTGCTTGTCTCGGTCTGAGAACGTTTAATGCTTTCACGATAACCGTCATCGGCTTTGCTTGGCGAATAATATTCGTCGCCAAGTCGAGAAAAACCGTGTCCGGCAAGTTCGTGAGACGCCCAGTAGAGATTGGCGCCCTCGTCGGTCGAAAACAAAACTGGTCCACCATACCATGCATGACCTCCAACCATTCCGTTGCCGGCAAAAATGGTGGTGCGCGTGGCTGGCATTCCCGGAACGGCGTCAACGGCTGCTTGCGCTTTAAACGGGTCGCCTCCGAATTTGTTTTTGACGCCCTGACCTACGCCGCGCACCGGCGATTCTGCCATATAGGCATAAAAATCAAAATATTCCTTAAAATCCCGTATCACAGGAACTTTAAAAAACACGTCGGCAACCGAACGCACCGTTTGTTCATACCAGCCGCCTTTGCGCAGGTCTTCTCGGTCGAAACCGTCGCCAACAATCACAATGGCTACGCCTTTTCCCTTTGTATGAACGTTTAACATCAGGATTTCGCCATCCCTGTAATAATCGCTGTCGTTGGTTTGTGCATCAGCCAACATGCCTAAAAAGAATATTAACGATATTCCCAATAAAATTTTTTTCATGATATTATTCTGTTTATTTTTTAATTTAACTGAAATTTGTTTGTCAATTGTCGTAATCGGATTATTTGCATTTGCCATCCCAGATACGGTTGTCCGACCAGTTCAAGGCTTTGTATGGTGCAAACGACCAGTCTTTATCGCCCAGATTGACAGCATCATAGGCTATAAATCCGTCGAGAGATGCAGTAAATCCTGCCCTGTTTTGAATTTGCCGCCACAGTTGATACCGTTCCATTACGGTGAAATAGGCAAGGCTGCCATTGTTCATGACGGTACTTGTATGTGGCTCGCAGGTAAAGAGTTCGCCGAACACTATTCCGTACCAGCCCGAAGGATAAACGCCAACTTTTTCGTAGCCCTTGCGTCCGATAAATTCTTTCCAGAAAACGCTGTCGGGATGGTTGCGCCAGTCGAGCATCGACAGTTCGCATACAAGATGCTGCCGGTCAACGGTTTCTTTTACAGAGGCGTCCACATGATTGTCGCCGTGAGCATACATGTCGGGCATTCGACCAATGATGTGTCCCACAAATTCGTGAATCATCCAGTAAAGTTTGTTGCCTTCGTTAGCCGAATAAGCCGCCACATCGCCCATGGCATAGCCGCCAATGAGTCCGTTACCCATGAAAATCACCGAGCGGTCGTCCTTGCCGGCGGTCAGCGTGGCATTGCGACGTATTGCATCCCAATCGATATTGCCACCTGTTCCGTAAATGTTTTTCACACAGTTGTAAACACCGCGTTCAGGGGAAACATCTACGCGAGCATAGATATCGAAACAGTTTTTAAAATCGCGGATAAGTGGCATTGCCAGAAAGAGTTCTGCCATTTTTCGACAATTATCTTCATATACTCCGCCTTTTCGGCAATCTTCACGGTCGAAACCGTCGCCAATAAATACTATTGCAATACCGTTGCCAACAGTGTGTTGCTGAATTTTAATGACGTCTCCAGTCTTGTAATATTTTTTGCTGCCCTGCGCTTGTGCGCAAACTGCAAATACCGTAACCATAAAGGTCAATAATAATTTTTTATACATTTAATTTTAATTTTTTTTACTTTGTTTACAATACTAAAACGGACTGATGTTTTGTGTATTCCGACAATATTTTTCTTTTAATTTAACGCCGCAAAGATAGTGTTTTTTTTTGAATTGAAAAAATTGAGAATTAAAAATCGAAAACCAAAAGATTTAGCCAAACTGATACGTATTTTCTCATAATCTAATAAATGTTTAGAAATAAGACTATTAAATCTGATATTTTTTCTTCTGTGAACTTCTATAAATCTCATATTTTTACAAAAATTTCTGAATACTATTGTGGACAGTAAATACGGCGCCTGTTTTTTCCAGTGTTTTATTTTTAAGATACAGCAGAGCATTCACAGGTATTTGATATTGTAATGGTTCGGCTGTTGCCTCTTTTATGTCGAAAGAAATCCAGCCCTGTACAATGTCCCAGCGAAACAGTTCATAGACATGACTTTCGTATATACCCAGATTGTCGTAACTTCGCGGAAGATAGCGTATTTCGCCAATTGTCTGTGGAATACCAAGATCCAGTCCTATCCATGCGTTGTTGTGGGTCGATTCGTAGAAACTTGTAACATCGTTGTCGAATACGTTACCCGCAACGTTCAGTTTGTCTGCTCTTTCCGGATTGATAATCGGAGAGCCTTTCAGTAATAGTCCTTTGGCATCATATAGTTTTATTTCCGCCAAATTGTAGCCGGTGGTTTTGCCTTTGGGCGCATGATAACGAACATAACGGAAGGCTTGAGCGGTTTCAGGTTTTGCGGAGTTAAATTTGTCTAAAGGCTTGTCCTTTATATGATACAAAAGTTTGGCATCGGAAAAGTCGGGTTTATTAGCGCCTTCAAAAACTCCGTTGCGCATCAGGGCTACCCACATGGGATTAATCGGCGATATACCATCAATTGTTACTGCGCAACGGACTGTATCGGAGCAGAAAAGGCGCAGACTGTCGTTGTCGTTCACCATAAATGGATAGTTTGAGGGCATTTTTTTTCCGTTTACAAGATGAACAGGCAGGTAGAGTACATTTTTGCGTATCGAAAATGCTCTTTCGCCGGAAACCGGATAGCACCAACCCACAATGTTCCATTCCCGTATTCCCATGGACGACAGATAAATATCCTTAGAACCGGCGCATGGAAAACGAATAGATATTTTCACTTCCCTATAGTTGGGATATTCAAGCGAGACATCTCTGGTTCGTCGAGAATTTGCTTCCCACAGGGTATTTTCAGGCTTGTGCCGCGAACTATCCTGAACGGCAAAAGTTTGCCGGTATATTTTTGTGGTTGTGCTGATTAATCCGGGGTGAGGTTCGCCGGGCGCCGATTCTGTTGTAACAAAAGAGATGTGCCTGCCCAAACTGTCGCTTACGGCGTTCCATGCATGTCCAACCCTATTGTTGTACCATGCGGGAGTATATTCATACGACACAGGAATGCCAAGCGCCCGCATAACAAAAATGCCATAAGCCGTCTGTTTTTCACAACTGCCTTTACGGGAAGCCATTAGCATCGAAAAACTCATTTGAGGGAAGTCGATGTCCTGTTCAAATTTGGGCATGATTTTATTGACTCTGGCACAGGCTTCAACGGCTGTCATGGAAGAGTCTGACTTCAGGGCATTGTAAACGTCGGCAAAACTTGCCAGCGCTTTTTCCCGCCAGTTTTCTAAGGGTTCTGTATCAACGCGATAGGGTAAAATTTCTTCGCAAAAAGTATCGAATAAAACATGCCTGCCCCAAGGCTGTTCCCTCCAAACATGAAAGGCAAGTTCAATATTGTCGATCAAATATTTGGCGGAAATATATTCCACATCGTCCTTTATTACAGGCGTTCCAAGTTGATAGGCGTCTATTACGCGCTGCTTGTTCGACGAGCTTGTCCAGCGCAAAAATACCGACGCCACATCGTTCCATGGCGCTTCATAGTATTTTGAATGCCTGCCTGCCATGTTGGCAATCAGAAACTCTGCAGCCCTTAGTTTCAAACTGTCGACGGGATTTTTGGCATAGTGTTTCAGAACTTTTTCTAATTCCGAACGGTTTTCGCCTGCCATAAACAGTACCTTGTTGATTTCCGGCGAGTAAGAAGGGCGCCGCAACCGATATTGCCGCCATACAAAAAACAAAATCGTCAAAATACCGACTATGATAATCAATTTAACGGTAATGTTTTTTTTCATCATATTGTATTTGTAAAAGCATTGTAAAAATAAAATACGGATTAAAAATTCGCCACTTTGTGTACAACTTCTTATTCTGCAACCATGCCTTTGAGTGTAAGTAGAATTTGCCCGCTTTCGGTATTGCAGTGAACGGCAATGGTTTTCTGAAAATATTCCCGCTTTTCAGGGGTGATTCTCACTCTGATTTCCGTACTTTTGCCCGATGCCACCGGCTGTTTTTCCCATTCCGGCACAGTACATCCACAGGAACTCTTCACCATTCTGATTGACAGCGGTATATTGCCTGTATTTTTTAGACGAAAAATTGCTTCTGAAGTTTTGCCAGCATACAAATCTTTCAATTCTATTTCGTCTGGCTCTACCTCAACTGTTGTTATATGTGATTTATCAGATGTTTTTTTGCCAATAATATTTCTATATCGACTCCAAAGTCCCTGATCATAAACAGGATTACCCGCAAGCAGAACTTTATTTTCTTTATCTAATAAAAAGCAATTTAACAATGGATTCTCTGAAAAATGGTTCAGATTATGCAATTCATTTGCTGTATCAATATACACAGGATGAGTTGTAAATCGTCCCCGTTTAAGTACAGGTAAAACCTCTTTTTTATTTTCTGCGTGAAAATAAAACAAAAAATCTACCTTGTGCCCCACTTCTTCGATATACAATTTCCATATATCTATATGTAGCATACATGCTACACAATCTTTGGCATCGGTATAATTAAGTATTTTATAGTCAAACATTTCTCTGTTTATATAAGCAGTATCTGTGTTTTTTAAATACACCGGCGTAATCTCCGGAATTTGAATGGTTTTTCCTTTCCACTCTTTCAGTTCCTGCATATTTTTATTTCGACAATTATTGAAACTCAACAAACAAAACATTATTAAAAACAGGGTTACAACAGAATGATTACGAATGCTATTTAATTTCATCATTTTTCAATATTTGTTCTATTATAATCGG
>JAITIA010000136.1 GCA_031279695.1 Prevotellaceae bacterium
TGATAGGTTATTGCATAGCAGGTATGCCGTTGCAAATCGGTCTGCCCGCGTGTTGCCTGTTGATAGTCGGCAACTAATTTTTCAAGTTTGTTTATTGTATTCATATTGTCGTTTTTTAATCTGTTAAACCGTCTAATTCACCCCTCAACAATCCCTAAATATTTTTCCAATGATTGACACACCGCCTTTGCCACAAGCAAATAAAACGGCTCGGCGTTGTTGTCTGTGTGGCTTTGCTCCAATGCGTTGTAATACGTCTGTTTTGCCTCGTTATCGGCTTTCAAACTGGTAATAGTAAAGCCTTTTGAAAGCAGATACAGATTCATTAAAAGGCGGCTTGTACGTCCGTTGCCGTCAATAAAGGGGTGTATCTTTACTAACTCGTCGTGCAGGTATGCAGCAATGAAAATCGGGTGTGTGCCGGCTGTTTCCATTTGCCGGTATTGATGTATAAAGTTTTCCATGTGTGGCTCTATCACATAGGGCTGTGGCGGCGTGTGGCGACTACCGACTATCATCACCGGAACGGAACGATAACGCCCCGCCTGCTCTCGGTTTATGCCGTGCAGTATGATAGCGTGAATTTCCTTTACCGTCCGCTCGGTAATATCCATGTCGTTGCTTGCAATTTCTTTGATAAATTCAATGGCTTGTGCATGGTTTATGGCTTCTAAATGTTCCCTCATACTTTTGCCGCCGATTGTAACGCCCTCGCTCACCACAAGCGCGGTTTCCTGCAATGTCAGCGTATTACCCTCAATTTTATTGCTCTCAAAGGTATATTCCATTTCAAAAGCGGCTTTGATTTTTGCCAACGCCTCAACGTCAAGCGGACGGGCTGCCTGCAAACGCTCTTTTAATTTATCGACTTGTGCCAACGTGTTTTTTAGTTCCGTATTCATATCATTGAAATTTAATCTGATTTATCAAAAATTTTACTCGTTAATACTTGGAATAAGACTTACCGCTTCCTGCTTTTTCTCTTAACCTTATCGGCTCTTTTTTTGTGGTTGCCGTTGCTTTTTTCTTTGCAGTCATATCTTAATTATCAATACATTAATATACTTTTGTTACTGGTTTGTTACTTACATGATTTGAGTAACAAACCGGCCACAAAGATACAACAAAAATCGGAAAACAAAAGAAAGGACGGAAAACATTACATAAAGATCCGCCATCCTTATAAAATTCTGTAAATAATATGTTTTATTGTCTTTTTACGGGTTGTTTTTTAGTCGTTGTTTTCTCCCAAAAAGCGGGCTTCATTTTCCAATACAAAATCTCGAAAAAATATTCCCCAAAATTTCGTTACTTGTTATTTCGCCTGTAATCAGCCCTATATGGTAAATACATTCGCGAATATCCTGTGCAAGCAAATCGTGTGAAATATTCTGCTGCAAAGCCGTTTGTACCCGATTTATTGCCGAATGTGCATTTTGCAGAGCTTCAAAATGCCGCATATTGGTTACAAGCGTTTGGTTGAAAGACGTTTCGGGTATCTGTGCTGTTTGTATCAACATATTTTGTAGCTGTTCCAGATTGATTTTTTCCTTTGCCGAAATAAATATCTGCTGAATGTTGGGATGTTTTATAATATCAAGTGTTTCAACGGTTTTAACCTTGTCGGTTTTGTTATATACAATAATAAGTTTTTTATTTTTGCAGCGTCTGTGCATTTCGTCAAACATATTTGCTGCATTTTTTACCGGCAGCGAAGCGTCCACAATCCAAAGTACAATGGCGGCTTGCTCTATTTTGCTGTATGTGCGCTCAATACCAATGTTTTCAATCTTGTCGTCCGTTGCGCGGATGCCGGCGGTATCGATAAACCGAAAAACAATTCCGTCGATATTAACGGCGTCTTCGATGGCGTCGCGGGTTGTGCCGTGCATATCGCTCACAATGGCGCGTTCCTCGTTGAGTAAAATGTTCAGCAGCGTTGATTTACCGACATTTGTTTCGCCCGCAATTGCCACCGGAACGCCCTTTTTTATCACATTTCCAACTTCAAACGATTTGCACAATTTCGATATATAAATTTCGATATTTGCGGCAAGTGCGGCAAGTTCGTTACGGTTGGCAAATTCCACATCTTCTTCGGCGAAATCAAGTTCGAGTTCAATCATCGAAACAAAATCGAGCAGCTGTGCGCGGATTTTTTGCAGTTCTTTGCCAAATGCGCCGCGCATCTGGCTGATTGCCACTTTATGTTCGGCGGCGGAAGAGGCGGCTATTAAATCGGCAACAGCCTCAGCCTGCGACAAATCCATTTTTCCATTGAGAAATGCACGCTGAGTAAATTCGCCTGCCTGCGCCAGCCGGCATCCGTGCCGGATGAGCAGCGACAGAGTTTTTTCAATAATGTAAGGCGATGCATGACAGGTGATTTCAACCATATCCTCGCCGGTGTAGGAGTGCGGCGATTGAAAACGGACGGCAAAGACCTCGTCGATAAGGTTGTTGCCGTCGCATATTTTGCCCAAACGCATTGTTCCCGCGGCGGTTTCGTCGAGATTTTTACCCCGATTGACCGAGAAAATCTGCGCAACAATGTTCAGAGCCTCAGCGCCTGAAACGCGGATACAGGCAATTGCTCCGTTTCCGCCGGTGGCAAGCGCCGCAATGGTGTCGCTGGTTGTGGTCATATCTGGTTGTCGCCGATTGTCGTTATTCATATATTTTAAAGATTTACAAGCATATAAGTCTCGCCAAAAAATGTCGAACCCGGTCGTTCGCCTGCTTTGTTCTCAAATTTTGCTTGAGGCAGCGCCGGTTTTGCGCTTTGTTTTGCCTCTTTCTGCTCGGATTTTACGCTGACCTGCGCACCGGACTGTAAGGATAAAATCATTGAAACAGCAAGCATTACATAAAATAATTTTGTTATCCTATTCACAATTTTTTTCGACAAAATTATTATGATTATACGAATTGACCAAATAAGCGTTTAATTTTCCGGCAAACAGCGACCTCACCGTTCTTACATTCTATTTACTGCTTTACCGACAGTTGTTTCATAAAACATTGCGCGGCAATCACACAGGCGACTATTCCTGCGGTTTCGGTGCGCAAACGGCTGTTTCCCAGACTTACAGGCAAACAGGCTGCCGCCATTGCCTGCTGTATTTCCTGTTCCGAAAAGTCGCCTTCCGGACCAATCATTATCACAACAGATTGTTTGCTGGCAATTTCGTTGGCAAAGCTGCGTGTTTTTTCCCCGCAGTGAGCGATATATTTTTGTCCTTCAAACTGTTTGCCAATAAATTCTTCAAACGAAACCGGCGAGTTTATTTCGGGCTTAATCAGATTGAGCGACTGTTTCATTGCTGCAATTGCTGTTTTTTCGAGTCGTTCGATTTTCAGCGTCCGTCGTTCCGAATGCTGGCAAATCAGGGGCGTAATTGCATCGACGCCTGTTTCAACTGCCTTTTCAACAAACCATTCCATACGGTCGGCGTTTTTTGTTGGCGCAATTGCGACGTGCAGAAATCCGTGTTTTTTGGGCAGTTCCTGTTCGTCGATTATTTCGAGCAGGCATTTTTTTGTATCGATTATACGAGCCGTCAAAACCTTGCCTGCGCCGTTAAAAACCTTTACCGTGTCGCCTTTTCCATGCCGCATCACATTGAGGCAGTGCCGCGCTTCGTCTGCCGTCAGCGTGCAGACGCCGTTGTCGATTGTTTCCGAATAAAACACGGTATTACAATAAATTCGACAGTTCTTTGACAACTATGTTTTTGCCGCGCTCGATAGCCTGAATGTTCATCGGTATCAGTTTGTGATGTCTTTCGGGCAGCGATTTTTTCAATCCTGCAATAACATTTTCGTCCTGAACAATCGGTTTGATTTTCAGAAATCCGCCAAGCACAATCATGTTAAACAGTCGTGGATTATTCATTTTCGACGCTTCCTCAGTTGCTTCGATTTTGTATATTTCGATATCGGAACGCTGTGGCGGAGCGCTTATTCCGTTGGGGTCGTAGAGCAGCAGCCCGCCCGGTTTTACTGTTTTTTCAAACTTGGTCATCGATTGCTGATTGAGGATTATCACCGTGTCGTAACAGCCTACGATAGGCGAACTTATGGGGTCGTCGCTCAGTATTACGGTAACGTTTGCCGTGCCGCCCCGCATTTCCGGTCCGTATGCCGGCATCCAGGTAACTTCCTGATCCTGCATAATTCCCGAATAGGCGAGTATTTTGCCCATCGACAGAACTCCCTGTCCGCCAAATCCTGCTATAATTATTTCTTCCTTCATATTCTAATGTTATCAAATTAAGTCTTTTATATCGCCCGGAGGAAAGGTCTGGAACATGTTTTCGCGCATCCATCGGTTTGCTTCTACGGGGGTCATTTTCCATCCGGAGGGGCAGGTTGCCACAAATTCGATAAACGAGGTTCCCCGTTTCAATTCCTGACTTTTGAATGCTTTAATCATTGCTTTTTTTGCTTTTCTGACGGCGGCGGGCGTATCGACGCTCTGTCGCGTAACGTACGCCACTCCGGGCAACAAGGCAAGCATGTCGGCAATTTTCATTGGAAATCCCGACGTGATATGCGAGCGTCCGGCGGGCGTGGTCGATGTTTTCATTCCGTCGAGAGTTGTTGGCGCCATCTGACCGCCTGTCATTCCGTAGATTGCGTTGTTGACGAATATAACTGTAATATTTTCACCGCGATTGCAGGCGTGAATTATTTCGCCGGTGCCAATCGACGCCAGATCGCCATCGCCCTGATAGGTAAACACATATTTGTCGGGCAGTAAACGTTTGGTAGCGGTGGCAAGCGCCGGTGCGCGTCCGTGCGCCGCTTCCTGCCAGTCGATATCGATATAATCGTAAGCCAGCACTGCGCAGCCTACGGGCGAGACGCCGATTGTATGTTCCTGTATTCCCAATTCTTCGACAGTTTCCGCAATCAGTTTGTGTATTGTTCCGTGGCTGCATCCCGGGCAAAAGTGCATCACTTTGTCGAAAAGCAGTTTCGATTTTCCGTAAACTTTGTTTGTTTCGTTATTTATTGCTGATAAATCCATTTTTGTTGATATTTTATCGTATCAGTAATTTGTTAATACCTGCCACACCTGCCTGGTCGAAAGTTCCGCAGGCAATATGTTCCACCAGTTTAAACACGTCTTCGGGCGAGGGCAGCATTCCGCCTGTCCGTCCGTGAAAATATATTGGCGCTTTGCCTTTGACGGCAATCGACACGTCTTCGACCATTTGTCCGGCGCTCATTTCCACCGCAAGTATGCCTTTTATCTGCGGCAGCATCCGTTCTATTGCCTCGTAGGGATAGGGGAAGAGGGTTATCGGGCGTATCAGCCCCACTTTCAGCCCTGCATTGCGTGCGAGTTCCACCGCTTTTTGGCAAACCCGTGCCGACAGTCCGTAGGCAACCAGCAGATATTCGGCGTCGTGGCACATATAGGCTTCGTAGCGTGTTTCTGTCTGTTCCATTGTGCGATACTTTGTCTGCAACTTGATATTGAACTGTTCCTGCTTGCAGGGATCGAGGTCGAGCGAGGTAACAACGTTGCGATTTCGGTGCGGAGGTTTGCCCGTTGTAGCCCAGTCGCCGTAATATTGAGCAATTTCGGCTTCGCTCAGACGCGGACGGACGGGCGAAAGTTCGACTTTTTCCATCATTTGACCGATAACGCCGTCGGTAATTATCATCACCGGATTGCGGTATTTGAAGGCGAGTTCAAAGCCGAGTTCAACAAAATCGTTCATTTCCTGCACCGACGCGGGCGCCAGTGCAATGACCCGATAATCGCCATGTCCGCCGCCCTTAACGGTTTGGAAATAATCTGCCTGACCGGGCTGTATTGTTCCCAGACCCGGACCGCCGCGCATAACATTGACAATGATGCAGGGCAATTCTGCGCCGGCAATATACGAAATACCTTCGGTCATCAGGCTGATACCCGGACTCGACGAGGAGGTCATCACCCGTTTTCCGCAAGCCGCTCCGCCATAGAGCATATTGATTGCCGCCGTTTCGCTTTCGGCTTGAAGAACAACCATGCCGTTTGTTGTTTCGGGGTTAAATTCGACCAATGTTTCGAGAATTTCCGACTGCGGAGTTATCGGGTAGCCGAAATATCCGTCGCAACCGCAACGAACAGCCGCCGTTGCAATTGCCTCATTCCCTTTCATCAGTATTTTTTCACTCATATAGTTTTATCGTTTTTGTTTATAAAATGTATGACGTTACTCAAACCTTTGTTCTGTAAACCGTAATAACGGCGTCGGGACAAACAATTGCACAGTTTGTGCAGCCGGTACATTTATCGGGATTGACCGCCGCCGCATAATTATATCCCTTGCCGTTTACCGCGCTCGACAGCGCTATTACCCCCGTTGGGCAGGCGGCAATACACACTGCGCAGCCCTTGCATAAATCGATACTTACATCTATTGATCCTCTCATTGCCATATCGTTTCTCCTGTTTCAGATACTAAATTCTACTGTCATAATCGGGCGCAAAGGTAAATATTTAATTTGGAAATGAAAAAAATTGTGCGTTTTTTGGTGAAATCTTTTTTTGAGGTGCTATATTTAAGATGATGCATCCTGTCGTCGCACAAGCAAGTCCCGTAGGGACGACACTTTATTAATGATTAGTGATTAATGCCTGCGGCGGAATTGTCTGAACTGTGATTTTAAGGTGTTTTTAATGATTTTTGTAAACCTCCCCCTGCCCCCTCCAAAAGAGGGGAATGTTTGCGGCGATGTAGAGACGCACGGCGTGCGTCTCTGCGAAGATTGTTTGCGGCGGCGTTGTGCGT
>JAITIA010000144.1 GCA_031279695.1 Prevotellaceae bacterium
TAACTGAATAATGCCTGCGGCGGATGGGCTGCGTAAACGGCTCAGAATGTCAGCCGCCGCAGGCATTAATCACTAATCATTAATCATTAATCACTAAAAAAGTCCCTGCGGGACTTGGACTTTGCCGCAAACAATCCTGCCAATCTTGAAAATCTTAATAAAATCACGGTTCAGACGTCCGCAAATCACATCAATCACCCAAATCACCTTAAAATCACAGTTCAGACAGCCGCCGCCGCAAACAATCCTGCCAATCTTGAAAATCTTAATAAAATCACGGTTCAGACAGCCGCCGCAGGCATTAATCAGTTATTCAATTAATCAGTTATTAACTAATAAAGTCCCTGCGGACTTTGGATTGCTTAGCCATTTTTTCGAGTTTTCGGACAGACACTAAATAAAAAACGGATAATTAACATTATCCGTTTATCCGAAATAGGCTTTCGCGCCGCGACGCTATCCTTGTTTTCGGGCGGCAAAAGTACAACAAAAATTATTAACTGCAAAAAAGATTTTTAAAAAGTTAAAAAAAAGATTGAGGTACAAAAAGTTTCACTACCTTTGTATCGCAATTTATTATGTGATATGACAGATAATTTGATGATTAATATAAAAATATTTAAAAAAATGAAACAAATTCCTGCATCCGAACTGATAATCAATTCCGACGGGTCGATATTTCACTTGCATCTGCAACCCGACGACCTTCTTGAAACTGATACGGTTATTTTGGTTGGCGACCCTTCCAGAGTTCAAATGATTGCCCGTCATTTCGACAAAATCGACGTGGAAAAGGCTAACCGAGAGTTTATTTCCAAAATTGGACGGATTGGAAACAAGCGATTTATGGTATTATCTACCGGAATAGGCATTGGAAATATCGATATTGCGATGACCGAACTGGACGCTCTGGTAAATATCGATTTTACAAGCCGTTGTATCAAATCCGAACATCGGGCGCTGCAAATCGTGCGGATGGGAACTTCGGGCGCTTTACATGCCGATATTCCTTTGGGCAGCATGGTGATGTCCGATATTTCGGCTGGCTTCGACGGGCTGCTGAATTTCTACGACGGACGCAATGCCGTCTGTATGACAGAACTGGAAGAGGCTTTTATTGAGCATACAAAATGGAGTGCGCTGTTGCCGAAACCTTATTTTGTACCGGCGTCAAAATCGCTGACGGAACTGTTTGCCGACGGGGTGATTCACGGAATAACGGCGTCGGCGCCCGGATTCTACGCCCCGCAGGGACGGGTTTTGCGTCTGGCATTGCACGACGCGGACTTTTTGCGGAAAATCGAATCGTTCAACTATAAAGGGCAGCGTATCATGAACTTTGAAATGGAAGGCTCTGCCATTGCCGGTCTCTCGCTTTTGCTGGGACATCGGGCGGTAACGCTCTGTACAATAATTGCAAACCGGCATATCAAAAGCATGAATACCGACTACAAACCGGCTGTAGAAAAAATGATTGAACTGTGCATTAACAATCTGATACTGCGATGAGATTTCATTAATCCCTAATCCCTAAAACCGTATGACCAATTCTACGGTCAGTTTGTTGTCGGCAACGTGCGGGTCGCGGTTATCGAAGTCGGGGAACTGCAAACCGCGGCGGAGAAAGTATTGTTCGTAGTCGATGCGGAGAACGGAGTCGTATGGGATAAATGTGAGCCCGAAATTGAGCCCCGCAGTGAGGCGATTGACGTCTAACCCGCGCGATAGGGCGTTGTAACCCATAGCATCCCAGCGCAAAGCGGGCGTGAGGCAGTTGAACATCGACACGCCGGAGAAATAGAACGAATACGCGCCTTGCAGATACGCGCCAAGCAGGTTTAAACCTGTGGTTTCGGAGTTGCGATGCATGGCTTCGGCTTCGAGACGCAGGTGGCGGGCGCTGTAGCGCAGGTCGGCGCCGGTGAGAAACACGTCGAGCTGCTCGCCGCTGTAGCGATAGACTTTCAGACTGCTGCGGAAGCCGTCGAGAGCGCCTAAAATCAGGCGGGCGGCATACGAGGGGTTGCGTGTCCACTGAGGATTGTTGATTCTGCCGCCGTTGAAGATGCCCGACTGTAGCTCGACCGGCATTTTTCCTTCGATGAGGCGGTAATTGACCACCGCCCCAATGTCGCGAGAGCCGGGGGTGAAGTATTTGCCTACAAAAGCGCGGTTGGCAAACATCATTTCGGCGGGCGTGATTATGTATCCGTTCTCGAAAGGGACGTGCAACTGACCAAAAACAAACGAGAGCGACTTTGCCAGTTTGAGTGTGCCGTATAAATCGAGCGGTGCAAGCGTGCCTTCGTTACTGAGTTCGATTTGAACTCGATAACTGAGGTATTTTCCAACCTCGCCTTTCAGTCCGAGCCGCGAATTGCGAACATTAAACCGCACTGCGCCTGCTTCGAGGCTCGTTTCGGCTTTTGTTTTTATCACCCCGTCGAATCGGAGCGACCGAAACAGTGTTCGCGTAGCCGTATCGCTCGTTTGCGAGTACATTACGCTGCTGGTGAATATCGCCGTCAATAAAAAAAATGTCCTTATTATGATTTTCATCTGTTTTTTTAATCTTATTATCTTCCTTTTTTATGAAAATATCTATCTATTAAGAAAAATTATCCCTGTTTTTTAAAAAATTTTCTATCTTCAATAAGAAAAAAACTTCCTTTTCAAAGAAAAAAATATCCTTTTCAAAGAAAAAAATATCCTTTTCAAAGAAAAAAACTTCCTTTTCAAAGAAAAAAACTTCCTTTTCAAAGAAAAAAACATCCTTTTCAAAGAAAAAAACATCCTTTTCAAAGAAAACGACATCCTCTTCAAAGAAAAAAACATCCTTTTCAAAGAAAAAAACTTCCTTTGCGTACTAGTAGGCTCAGTCTTTCATCTACCGAAGGCACTAATCACTAATATCTAACCACTAATCACTGTTTTTATATTCAAACCACTCAAAATCGGCATAACCATTTGTGTTTTTTGACGAAACGGCGTACATTCCAAAATAAACGCCGGTGAATCCGCCTGCGGTTTCGCTGCTCAAAAAGCGGATATTCATCTTATCTATATAGTTGAAGTTGATATTATCAACAGAATAGTAGAACGAATAATAGTTTTTGTCGGCGCGAACCTGCAAATATACTTTTCCTGCCGGCACAGGCAGTTCTTTTGCTGTATGGCGCAGGTTTCCAAGCCGGAAATAGAGGCTCACAGCCTGCTTGCCGCCCTTGCGAGGTTTAACAAAGAGGTCGTAATGATACTCGTTGTCCATATAAACCGTCAAACCCGCCTTTTCATCTCCATTGCAATTGCTTAATTCGACGCTGGTTGTGGCAATACATTCGATATGCTGCTGCCTGCGTCCAACAAAGGTGGGCGAGCCTTTGTCGTCGAGGCTTATTGTTGATGGTTTGAGGCTTAGACGTCCGGCGCGGCGGTTCAAAGAGTACATCGACGGAGTTGGATTGTAGAGATAGTTCCATTCAAAGCCCAATTTGCCGGTATCGAACAGCGTTTTCGATGCTTTTTCCTTTGGCGGCAACTGTGGAAGGGTGGCGCATGTCATTTCCAACTCAACCGTTCCGTCTCCGTTTGCCACAGGCCAGGCATTTTTTTCCCAAGTTACAGGTACAAGCATCGTTTCGCGACCTAAAACATGGTGCATTCCTGCTTGCGGACGAAATCCGTGGCATAAAATCCACCAACTGCCGTTGTGCGCTGCCACAAGTTCGGCGTGTCCAACACCCTGTATCGGGCTATTTTGTGCATTGCGGTTGATATGTGTCAGAATGGGGTTGGCGGGATTACCCTCGTAGGGTCCATAAATATCGCGACTGCGCGAAATTGTTACCTGATGCCCGTATTCTGTGCCGCCTTCGGCGATAAGAAGGTAGTACCAGTCGTCTTTTTTGTAAATGTGCGAGCCTTCGGGGTAGCGTCCGCCGGTTCCTTCCCAGATTTTGCGGCTGGGAGTTAGCTGTTTGCCGGTTTTGGGGTCGATTTCGCACATCGAAACTCCGCCGGACGTCATATAACATTTACCGTTGTCGAAAAAAAGCGACGGGTCGATGCTTCCCTGTTCAAGCCATACGGGGTCAGACCACTCGCCGCGTGGATTATCTGTCCAAACAAAGAAATTTCCTTTGTCGGAGACGTTTGTTGTTATCATATAGAAGACGCCTTCGTGGTAGCGGATGGTTGGAGCATAAATTCCGCCCGATGTACTTGCGGTTTTGAGGTTAATTTGTGCCTCCCGCGTGAGGCAATTGCCAATTTGCTCCCAATTGACCAAGTCGGTACTGTGAAAAATTGGCACGCCCGGGAAAAATTGGAACGTACTGTTTACCAAATAGTAATCTTTGCCCACGCGACATACGCTGGGGTCGGGATAAAATCCGCTGATGACAGGGTTTTCATATCCCGTGTTCTGCGACGAACACGGGATGATGAAAATCATGAGAAATCCGAAGTATAAAAATACTTTTTTCATGATGATTGTTTCTCTGACTGTGTTTTATTTGACCTCGAATACAACGGTAGTGAAGTCGGGCAGGTTGGCAGGCTTGCGGATAACGATTTCGTCGTCGGTCTGCGTCCATTTAAGCTTTTCGGCGCTGCCTAAAAGTTTGATTGACGAGATTTTTTGTCCCGTTTTTGCCTTAAAACCCAGCGCTTTGATGTGCAAATCGCCGTCGAGCGGCTCCATAGCAAACACGTAGAGTTTTTTACCTTTGACGGTAAAGCGCAAATCGCCTGTGCGATACTTGCGAACATCCTTCACTCCGCCAGCGATATGCCCAAAGGGGGCTTTTTCGCTCTCGCCCGACAGCGAAGGTCCGTCGCCGAAGATTTTCCACGGGCGCGTGCCGTAAATTGCTTCGCTGTTGATGTCCATCCAGCGGGCTATTTCGTCCAGAATTTTCAAAACGTCGTCTTCGAGGTCGCCTTCGGGGGTTTGAACAACGTTAAGCAGCAGATTTCCATTCTTGCTCACGATATCGATAAGCATTTGGATGACTTCCGAGCCGCTCATGTACTTTTGACCTGTGCGATAGTACCAATCGCCTATCGAAGTGTCGGTTTGCCATGGATATTCGCGGATACTTTCGGACGAGCCGCGCTCATAATCCTGCACCCAGCGGCCGTCGGAATTCTGCTTGCAGGTGTATACTACCCCCTGCGGCTTTTTCTGTTTGGCGTCCTGATTGTAGTAATGGGCTATAAGGCTGCGTCCCACATCGCCGAAAGGCAGGCCGCCGTCGGTGTAAAGCAGGTCGGGATGATAATTGTCGATCAGCTCTTTTATGCGGTCGAACCACATGCGATGGAATTTCGGATTGACGGTGTACCATCCGTTGTCGCCCTGCTCCGTCGGTTCGTGATACAGGTCCCAGTACTCTGGAGCGTTGCCGTCATACGGAACGCCTGCCCTGTCGCCAAGCTGATCCGACCTGTGCGCGACCTGAAACCATGTATAGCTGGCGCCCAGATGTTCGGAAACTCCGAAGTAAAGCCCCTCTTTCTTGGCTGCCGCCTGCCACAGACCCACTACGTCCTTTTTCGGCCCCATGTTCACCGAGTTCCATTTGGGATGCAGTTTGGAATCCCAGAGGAAAAAGTTGTCGTGGTG
>JAITIA010000157.1 GCA_031279695.1 Prevotellaceae bacterium
GCCGTTACGCAGGCCAGAATATTGGCTTCCGAATTGGCAGTCAAGGCGATAAAAGCGTCGCAATCTTTGATATTTTCCCGGATGAGAAGGTCTGTATTGCGTCCGTCGCCGTTGATAACCATCACATTACCTGGCATTTTCTCGGCGAGGCGATAGCTTTTTTCCTTGTCTTTTTCAATCAGTTTGATATTGACGCTGCTTGACAGGTTTTCGCAGACTTGCATCGCGATGCGGCTACCTCCCATGATAGTTATCCGGTTGATATTGAGATAATCTTTTCCGGCAAGGGTTTTAATGTCGGAAACATGTTTGGGCGTTGTCGTAAAATATACGATATCGCCGGATAATATTTGGTCTGAGCCACGTGGAATAATTGTATCATTTTCCCGCTTAATTGCAACAATATGATAAATCTTCTCTCCTTGCGACAAATCGTAAAGGTATTTGTTTATGACAGGTGCATTGTCCCTGATTTTTGCGCCCACAAGGATTAATTTTCCTCCGGCTAATTCCGACCATTGGCGCGACCAGGGGGTTTTCAGGGCATTTACAATTTCGGCGGCGGCCAGTATTTCGGGACATATTATGGAATCAATTCCCAGTTTGGAAAAAAATTCCATGTTTTTTGGCTGCAGGTATTCGGCATTGCTTACCCTGGCAATGGTCTTTTGTGCGCCGAGATTGGTCGCCAGCATGGAAGCGGTCATGTTGACGGATTCTTCGGGCGTGACGGCGATAAACATGTCTGCCCGTTTCACTCCCGCCGCTTTCAAATCGTTGATGGATGTCGGATTTCCGACTGCTGTCATGATTTCGAGGCCGTAAGGCACATTTAATTTTTCTTCGTCGGGATCCATAAAGACGATGTCTTGATTTTCTTGAGAAAGCAGTTTTGCCAGATAGGTGCCTACTTCGCCGGCGCCGGCGATAATTATTTTCATTATCTGATTAGTTCTTTAAAAATCCATACTCATATACTTTCGGCTCGATTTTTTCAGCCAAAAGGCTTAATTTTTCACGCAAATTGCCGATCAATTCGTTGTATTGTTCGTCATTGGATTTGCTGTTCATTTTACCTGTTTCGTTGCGGCCTTGGAAATGCTCCCGGATGTCGTAGAGTGAGGCGTTTACGTTGATGTTTTTTTGCGAATGAAAATATTTCCAAAGTTCACGCCCCGCATCGAAAACGGCTTGCGCTTTGGTAGAAAATTCGCGTTTTTGTCCTTGTTGCCAATTGGTTTTATTTTTGTCTTCCAATTGTGAAAAAAGATCGGAATAAGCATTTTGAACAATTTTCCCACTCAAAAAACTAATCATAAAATGACTTTCAAACTCTGTTCGTGCATCTACTTCGCTTTCGGCAAACGGAATCCAGTGATTTACGCCGTCTTTTGCAGAAATATTATTATTAAACAGCGTATATGCCAGACAATCATTTTGAAACTCGAAATCTTTTCCCCATTTTTTGTTTGGATAAAGAAACTGGTCGCGGTCGTTAAGCCAGTTGGCATGAATGACTTTGCGGACGGCGAAGTAAATACTTGCAATCATCAAATTGTTTAGATTTATCAAGAATTGTCCTGCCTCGACATTATAAGCGGTTTCGGGATTGACTATGGCTATCATATTTTGATTTTGGAAATCATTCCCTTTAAAAGGAAATTTTCCTATAACATATCTATCTTGTTTTTTTGCTCTAAATGGTTTTATCCAGTCGTTAATATATTGACTGTTTGTAAAGGCATATAATTTTTTACGGACAGCAAACTTTCCGTTTTTATCATAAACATCTGCCGTTATACGTTTAAAACTTTCTTTTTTATCTGTATCCCAAATCATAAAACCAATCGGAAAATTACCTTTCACATTATCAAAAGTGTTTGCAGGGCAGACAAATATTTTTTTTAGTTTTGCCATAAAAAACGACCTAAAATTCACAAAGTGTTGTCCTTGCAGAATTTTCAAAGTTGAAAATTCTGCAAGGACAACACTAGGGATTTCGCAATAGATTCGGGTAAAAAACTGAGCGAAAAGTTCGGCATTGCCCTGTCCTAATAAAGTTGCATATTTCTTATTTATCGCAGTTTGCTCTACGCCTCTGTTTCCTTCTTTGCCACCGTCCAATGTTCTTTTGTTGCTTGCTTCCGCATACGGCGGATTGATATAGATAATCAGCCGTTTGCGCATTTTGGGGTCGTTGATAATTTTCTGCAATCCTTCAGGAAGTTTTGAGAAATCGTCGTTCAGAAAATCAAATTGAAAAACGTGGTCGTGCAACAAATTTGCTCCGTTTTCTATCCGGTCGTGCATTACATCAACGTCCTGTTTATCAAGTGTGGACGCCCAGATTTTATATTTGTTGGTCAGGCCGGCAAGCAGATTTCCCGTGCCGGCGGCGCAGTCCCAGATGTAATGTTCATCCTGCCAGTCTTCGCCGAAAACGTCGGCAAGATAGCGTTGTGAAAGTTCCACCCAAATCTGCGGTGTGAAGAACGAGCCTTTGCGCTCACGAATATCCTGCGGAACAAGCAAGTCGCGCCTTTCAATAATATAACTCCAGTATTCTTCGAGTGGCGGGCGTTCGTACTTTGCCCAAAACAGATTATGCGCCTTTTGGCTATCACTGAAATAAACCGTATTTGAGGTAAACATTCCTACTGCATCCAAATGGCGATTTGCCTCGTATTTATCTGTTTTTAATAATACAAACAGTTTGTCTTTAATTGTTTGATTGTTATTAGACAACAGGTCGGCTAAATAAAAGTCTGCTGCAATAATATTGTTTCTCTTGACAGTATCCCAATTGACAGAGATTGTAGGCTTTACCGCTTCGATCCATTTGTTATAAATGATAATAAAATTGTTTTTGTCGATTTTTATTTTAGTGGTTTCCGATTTTCCAATCATAAAATTCTCACGGATAAAGCGGTGCAATTCTTTTGCATCTTTTTCAAAATCGAACAGATAGGTTTCCCATGGTATGTCGTTTTCAACGATTTTTTTCACATGGGCGTGCACTTGTTTAAATTCTTTTGTTTCGTGGTTTGAGGGCGTAACATTCCAGTTGAAATCGTTTTGATAGAAAATATCCTGGATTTCGCTGTATGGCACAAAAGCAATTTTTTCATTGTCGAAACAGCCTAAAAACGCAGGCGGAAAAATTTCGTTGAAAGTTTTTGCTTTCCCAATTGTCAGCACAAGTTGTGCGAGCATTAACAAAATATCTGTTGAAGCAGCTTTTGCCTCTGCCCACAACAAATACTCGTCATTGAAATCTATGGCGTTTGTCAGTCGTTTGACTTTTACGGCAAAGTCAATCTTGCCTAAAATTCTTGTACAGTCAAATTTTGAGAAAAAGTCTCGGGTGACCTTGTTTTTTATTTCTTCTTCGAGAATGTTGCTGTATTTCATATTTCACCGAGTGTTTTTGCAATACTTTCCGCATCCATTCCACATAAATGGTACAATTCGGGAATCGTTCCATGCTCGATGAAACGGTCGGGGATTCCAATTCGTCGGATGGCAGGTGTATAACCGTTTTCCATCATAAATTCCATGACGGCCGTGCCTAATCCGCCCTGAACGGTTCCGTTTTCAACCGTGACGATACGGTGGAAATTTTTCCCCACTTCGTGCAGCAATTCTTCATCAATAGGTTTCAGGTAAATCATATCGTAATGCGCTGCATCAACTCCCGATTCTTTTGCTTTTTCAACGGCTTCGATTACGATATTCCCGATCGGGCCGATACTTAATACAGCCACATCTTTCCCGTCTTTCAATTTGCGACCTTTTCCGACAGGCAAAATTTCAAAAGGTGTTTCCCAATCTTTCAGTTCGCCTTTTCCGCGAGGATAACGAATGGTAAAGACACCCATTTCCGGCCGACTCGCGGTAAACATCAGGTTGCGAAGGGTTATTTCGTTCAGCGGGGAAGCGATTGTAAGATTCGGAATGCAGCGCAAATAGGCCAAATCGAAAGCGCCATGATGCGTAGCGCCGTCTTCGCCGACCAATCCCGCCCGATCCAGACAAAGCACCATACCAAGTTTTTGCATGGCTGCGTCGTGAATAATCTGATCGTAGGCGCGTTGCATGAATGATGAATAGATATTGCAGAATGGAAGCATGCCTTCTTTCGCCAACCCTGCGGCGTAAGTCACCGCATGTCCTTCAGCAATGCCAACATCGAAAGCGCGTTCGGGTATTTCTTTCATCAGGTAGATCATGGAACTGCCGGTCGGCATAGCCGGCGTAATGCCGACAATCCGTTCATTTTCCTTGGCTAATTCCACCAAAGTGTGGCCGAATATATCCTGATATAATTGTGGTTCATCTTTTGGTTTCCAAACCATCCGTTCGCCCGTTTCCTTGTTAAATTTTCCGGGGGCATGCCAAATGGTGGCTTCCTTTTCGGCCGGTTCAAAGCCTTTTCCTTTAATCGTCCGGATGTGAAGAAGTTTAGGGCCGGACATATTTTTAATATTGTTGATAATCCGTACCAAGCCGTTCACATCGTTACCGTCCACCGGCCCGAAATACCGGATGTTAAAACCCTCGAATATGTTATGTTGTTGAGTCAATAAGGCTTTCAGACTGTTGTTGAAACGCAGGATGGCTTCTTTTTTGCCTTCTCGGAAAAAACCTTTGTCTTTCAGCGTGTTGTATAATTTGTAACGAATCGTGTTGTAAGTTTGCGAAGCGGTAATATTTACCAAATATTCGCTCATACCTCCAACAGGTTTGTCAATAGACATATTGTTATCGTTCAGGATAATAAGCAAATTGTTTGGGGTGGAAGAAGCATTGTTCAAGCCTTCGAAAGCCAATCCGCCAGTCATAGAACCGTCGCCGATGACGGCAACAATTTTTCGGTCTGTTTCGTTTTTCAGTTTCGAGGCGACTGCCATTCCTAAAGCGGCTGAGATAGAATTGGATGCATGTCCGGCAATGAATGAATCGTATTCGCTTTCGGCAGGGTTTGGGAATCCGCTGATTCCTCCAAATTTCCGGAGTGTGGAAAATTCGTCGCGTCGTCTGGTCAGGATTTTATGTCCATAGGCTTGATGTCCCACGTCCCAGACGATACGGTCGTAGGGAGTATTGAACGCATAATGCAGGGCAACAGTCAATTCGACGGCTCCGAGACTGGATGCAAAATGCCCCGGATTTTCAGCCAATACTTCGATGAGGTATTGCCGTAATTCTTTGCAAACCCATACCAATTTTTCCGGTTTCAGCAAACGTAAATCGGATGGAGAATTAATTTGTTTCAGTAAACTCATTTCTGTTTTTCAAGTATGGTTACAAATTGTTTTGCAAAATTACAAAAATAACACATATAGTTTATAGTTTTGCAAATAAAATATTATATACGGTCTTTGTGGCGATCTAATGATTTACAATAGTAATGGAAAACTATCCAATTTTAAACTTTGCCATGTCAAAAATTCTCTGTAAGTTTGTAAATTTTGCAAAAAAGCTATGTGAAAATGAAAAAATATTTATTTATTTTAGGATTAATATTGATGAGTTATTCTGCTTGTAAACAAAATGTTAAGTCAAGTTCACTTGACAATTCCAATCCATTTGCTTCGGAGTATAATACTCCCCGCAATCTTCCGCCTTTTGATCGAATCAAAACGGAACATTACAAGCCGGCGTTTTTAGCCGGTATAGAAGATTATTCCGCTGAAATTGAAGTAATTGCAAATAATTCCAAAGCACCGTCTTT
This sequence comes from Prevotellaceae bacterium, assembly GCA_031279695.1. Taxonomy (GTDB): domain Bacteria; phylum Bacteroidota; class Bacteroidia; order Bacteroidales; family UBA932; genus JAIRLF01. The sequence continues at coordinate 5,735 of JAITIA010000157.1, forward strand.
TGAAAATACGGTGGTTGCATTGGATGGAAGCGGTAGTTTGTTAAATCGGGTACACGCCGTATTTTTCGCGATAGCGAGCGCCAATACGGATTCAATTTTGCAGGCGCTTGA
>JAITIA010000228.1 GCA_031279695.1 Prevotellaceae bacterium
GGATGCAGGAAATTCTTTGGCAACCGTTTCTACCGAGCGATGCAATCCTACGGATTGCTTGATTGCTCCGCCTTTCACTTCAAAATCATATTTCGACCGACTTTATGGACAGACACTAAGTAGTCCTGATACCCAACGTAAATCGCCCTTATTTTCTCTGAGAAAATAATAAGGGAATAAGGGTGTAGGGACGCGATTAATAGCGTCTCTACTGAGGGCACCTTTGGAAATAAGGGATATATGTGTTTTCCACACAATTCCCAGTTGAACCATCACTAATCACTAATAAAGTCCCTGCGGGACTTTGGAACATAGCGGATTTTTATGCATAAATCAATAGCACCTCAAAAAAAGATTTAGCCTGTAATGGAAAGTCATTTGTTACACAGAGCAACGCCGAAAAAGCATTTATCATAAATCCCCCGAAATAAAAAAACCTGACACGGTTTTGAGAAAACCAATGTCAGGTCCGTTGAACAAACATATTAAAAAATAAAATCTTTGCGTGTCAATTTAATTTAAACACGTATGTAATTGTGCCGGTTTGATAAATCGGCGCATCCTGTTTGACGTTAAATTTCGCCTTTTTTGCCGCTTCTTCGGCAGCACGCCAAAGTTTTGTGTCCGACACGGTTGTGCCTTTCGATGTGGCGCTTGCCTTTGTTACGTTTCCGTTTTGATCGACCGTGATTGCAACCACTACTGTGCCTTCGTTCTGGCTGTTGTATGCAGGCAAAGGCAGCGAGCCAACAACCGAACGTCCGGTCAGATTTGCCGTAACCGGCTGGCGGTGGTCAGGTCCTATCGGAGTATTTTCCGTCCGCGTAACCTGATTGTCGCGACCAACGCCCGGATACAGACTGTTTTCGCTGATATTGGTCGGATTATTTTCCTCCTCTTCGCCTTTGGCTTTACTTTGAAACAGACTTCTCTGGTCGATTTTCTGTTCCGGTTTTTTTGTTTCAACATCGCCGTCTTCCGACAGTTCAGCCGGTTTGGTTTCCGGTTTGGGCTGAGGCTTTGTACTTTGATTGCTTTTAGCAACTTCGGCCGACTGCGGCGCCGATTTGCCCGGATCGTTAATTATTGGTGGTGTTTGAACCGGCTTTTGCTGAGGATTACGACGCACCACCCCCGGCGGAATACGCATCATTTCAGGGGTTGGCGTGATTTCTATGATTGCTTCGCGAGGCTGCGCCTCCGTCATGGCAAGATGTATCTTGTACATGCAGAAGAAAATTATGAAATAGAGCACAATAACAGTTGCCGAGGCTATCTGTTTATTTTGAGCGCTTTCATCCTTGTATCTCTTTATTTTTGTTGCCATTGTCCGAATTATTTAAATTTATAATCCCGTTGTTTATTCCGGTTTGGTAGCAAGAATCATTCTGTATTTGTTGCGATACCCAATGTTCATGAGTTTAACAATCTGACCAACCGACACAGTTTCATCGGCATACACCGAAATCACCGGATCTGCGACGTTTATCAGTTCCAGTTTCAGATTTCGTTCGATTTCGTTGAAAGGAACATGTTTTCTGTTCACATAGAACTCATATTTTTCGTCACCCAAATGCCTTATCGAAATCGAAACTTTCTGTTTCAGCGCCGTTTGGCTGTTACTTTTTGGCAGCAGCAGCTGTAAAGCATTGGGATTGATCAGTGTCGATGTTACCAGAAAGAATATCAGCAACAAAAACACAATATCCGTCATCGACGCCATGCTGAACGTTGCCGTAATTTTTGAATTTCTTTTTATCGCCATGATTTATTGTCAATTACACCGGTTCATTAAGCAAGTCCATAAATTCAATGGTATTCGATTCCATTTTATGAACTAATCTTTCTACTCTCGAAACCAAATAATTATAGGCAAAATACGCCATAATTCCAACCACCAGCCCGCCGACGGTTGTAACCAAAGCCGAATAAATGCCGTGCGACAGCAGCCCGATGTCGATATTTGCGCCGGCTTGCGACATGTCGTAAAATGCCTGAATCATACCGATAACCGTGCCAAGAAAGCCCAGCATTGGAGCGCCTCCCGAAACGGTTGCAAGCATTGGCAAACCCTTTTCGAGTTGCCCTACTTCCACATTTCCAACGTTTTCGACGGCAGTCTGCACGTCGTTGAGCGGGCGACCAATCCGTTCGAGCCCTTTTTCGATAAGGCGGGCAATCGGGCTGTCGGTCATCCGGCACAGGTCGATGGCGTAATTGATTTGCCCACTGTGGACATACTGTTTTATTTGATCCATAAAACGGTTGTCGATTCTCGATGCTTTTATAATCGACATCAAGCGTTCCACAAAGATCCATACTGCGATAATCGACAGTGCGGCTAAAATCCACATAATCAAGCCTCCCGACATGTATAAATCCAAGAGGCTGATGCCTTCCGATGCATGTTCTGCTACCGGCTCAGTTCCTCCGGCTATTCCTTCTACTGATGTTGTCAAATCTCCTTGTATCATATCAATAAATTCCAATAAAATTTTGCGCAAAAGTACTACTTTTTATTGATATAATACAAAAATTTGTCAAAATTTTTTGAAATTTAACCGTTTTTTTGCCCCAAATAACACTTTTTTGCCCGTTTTTTGCCCCCGTTTCCACACCGGATTACTGCGTGATAAACAATAACTTAACCACAGCAAGAGAAGGGCGTTAAATATTTTTTTGCTTAATTTAAAAATTTTTAACGTTTCAAACCCAAAAAAATGCCATACCTTTGCCCAAAATTTACGCAAAAGTATTTTTATTAATTTTTTATTGATTTTTATATGAAAAAGATTGGTTTTATATTGGTGGCTGCATGGCTGATTTCGTGCGGCGACATTTACAAAGAAGAAACGGGTGCAACATTTGAAGGCACTTGGTCGCTTGTTGAATCCTACGACTATTCCGGTAGCGGCAGGGTAACCGTACCAAAACGAGTTGGTAAATTTATCACCTCGCGCAAAATTGGCGGCGAAAACTTTCTGCTGTTCTATTCGTCAGGAACTTACGACTCTTCGTTCTTTTACCGATTGCAGGACAGTGTTATTTTCGTCCGAAGAATTATGGATTCGGCAGAAGTGAAAGTTGATCCGGAATGGATGGAAGATGAAGAAGGTAACTTTATTGATGAAAACGGTTTTCCGATTGAACCGGATGACAACGGCAGGATTGATCGTGATAAACTTGTTCCGAAAAGGGATGCCGACGGTAATATCATCTGGATCACCGAAATCCGTCCGCAAAAACCTGAGGATCCAAAGGCGGAATCTGCCCCCGAAAAGTATTTCGGAGCATTTTTGATACGTCAGGGTGCAAATATGACAATGCGCATCCGACGCTATGCCGGCACGATGCCGGGCGACAGAGGCGCACTGCTATATGAAGACATCTACGAACGTCCGGTAGAAGATTGAACGGGCAACGATGTTCTTTAATTGATAATTAGAAAATTGGTTGATGTTTTGAAAATTCTCGGACGTCAGTCAATTCTTGATTGTTGATTATGCGGAGATACATTAAGTTGCTCCGGCTTTGCTGTGTGGTTTGTCGGCTGAAAAAAGTTTTGTGCATCCGTCATCGCCGGTATTTGCGGTATTCCGGCTTGTGGCAAGCAAATGGCAACATTTGTAACAGGCTGAATGTGCGCTAAATATATCTGTGACTTTTGTTTTTCCAAAAAAGGTATTACCTTTGCAACCGTTTTTAATAAATAAATGGTTATGAACGAAAACATTGAATTGGGCGCAGGTACGCGGGTCGAACACGACAGATACGGAGAAGGTTTTGTCTGTAAAAATACTCTGACCACCTACGAAATTATTTTTGAAAGAGGCGGAAAAATGAGTTTCGGCAAAACAAACATACTGAGAGATATGAAAATTCTCGAAACGGTGGAAGACAATGAGCCGCGCTTGTCGCTCGACGAAGTAACTGCTGTGATTACCAGCATTCTGGAACGTTATACGGATTTGAGCCGCAATACTCATATTGCCGAAAAATGGCAGGGTGGAACGCTGGTGCTCAAACCCGGCAGCGAGGCTTTGCAATCGAAGGAAATCCCTGTCGATGTGTTTTTTCACAAGATTGTGATGGTCAGAGATAAACTGAGAGTGCTGGAACAAAATATCAACAGCAGTAACCTGTCGGAAACAGAGAAAGTAAACATACAGAAATACATAACCGCCGCCTACGGCTCGCTGACCACTTTCAACGTTCTTTTCAAGGATAAGGACGATTATTTTGTGGGAGCAAAGGTGAATAATTGATTAACTGATTAACTGATTAATTGATTAATTGATTAATTGACAGTTGTGATGTAAAATGTATTTGCTGTATAATGAGCGATATTTTACAAAAATCGATAAATAGAAAAAATATATATAACATTGAAAATGACAGTAAATAAGTCAAATATCGAAAAGTGGGCTGGTATTCCAACTCCTTTCTACTATTACAATCTCGAACTGTTGAAACAAACGGTTGAAACGGCGGCGCTCGAAGCAAACAAAAGAGGCTATGTATTGCACTATGCAACAAAGGCTAACGCCAATCCGGTATTGCTGAAACAGATTTTTGCCGCAGGCTTCGGAGCCGACTGTGTTAGCGGAAACGAAATTCTGCGCTCGGTGCAATGCGGCGTCAATCCGAAACTTATAACCTTTGCCGGCGTTGGCAAAACCGACAGCGAAATCAATACCGGACTGGATTTTGGCATTTTCAGCTTCAACTGCGAATCCATTCCCGAAATGGAAAATATTGATACTCTGGCAAAAGCGAAAAACAAAATTGCCGATATTTCAATCCGAATAAACCCCGACGTCGATGCAAAAACGCATAAATATATTTCGACCGGTAAAAAAGAAAACAAATTCGGTATCAGTGCATGGGACTTTGAAAAAGTTATCGATAAACTGAAATCGCTCAATAACTTGCGCCTTGTCAGTCTGCATTTTCACGTCGGCTCGCAAATTACCGACCTCAGTGTTTTTACCGAATTATGCTCGCGGGCAAACCATTTCAATCAATGGTTCTATGAACGCGGTTTTCATCTTGAACATCTTAATGTTGGCGGCGGTTTGGGTATTGATTATCAAGACCCTGAAAGCAATCCCGTTCCCGATTTTGCCTCCTATTTTTCGGTTTTTGAACAGAATATACAATTGTATCCCAATCAAAAACTGCATTTTGAGCCCGGACGCTCAATAGTCGCCCAGTGCGGAACGCTGATTTCCAGAGTTTTGTATGTTAAGGAGGGCAAAGACCGTAAGTTTGTGATTGTTGACGCCGGCATGAGCGATTTGATTCGTCCGGCGCTGTATGGAGCGCATCACCGGATAGAAAATATTTCATCCGACAAATCCTCAGTGATTTACGACGTTGTTGGTCCAATTTGCGAATCGTCCGACTGTTTCGACAAGGACATATCGCTGCCCGAAACCCGTCGCGGCGATTTTATCGCCATCCGCTCCGCCGGCGCGTATGGCGAAGTTATGGCGTCGCAGTACAATTTGCGAAGTATCCCACAATCAGTATATTCCGAATGACGAACAGCGCAAATGCAGATGCTTGCGCCAATGTTGTCGAATATCGCAAATCGCGCAAAGCCAAACGCCTGTCGATTTGTGTGAAAAATCAGGGCAACGTTGTGGTTTCCATCCCCGAAGGCGTATCGCCGGAAACGGCTGAAAAATTTGTGCAGTCGAAAAAAGAATGGATTGAGAAAGCAATACGGAGACTGCAAACCAGAGAGCCAAAACACAGTCAGACAGTATATACACCCAATAGCGAATTTTGCACAAAATTTCGCGCAATGAAATTTTTGCCCGATAATAGAAAAAATTTTCGTCTGCATATTCTCGACAAGCATTTCGATATCTATTATCCTCGCGATGTGGACTTTGAGAACGAAACGGTGCAGTCGGTCATTCGGCAATTGGTTGAGCATGTGTGGAAAGTGGAAGCCAACGAATATTTGCCGCAACGTATGAGGTCGATTGCCGCGCAGTGCGGGCTGAGTTACAAAAGTTTGCATATCAAAAACACGCGCTCGTTCTGGGGGCAGTGTCGCAGAGATAACGTTATCATTCTGAGCCTGCATCTTATGCATTTGCCTGATCATCTGATCGATTACGTGATAATGCACGAACTTTGCCACACTATCCACAAAAATCATCAGAATGAATTTTGGGCGCTGCTCGATTCGCTGACCGGCGGAAAGGCAAAACTGCTGGCAAAGGAAATGGGTAATTACAGCACGCGAATATATTGACTGTGAATGAATAAATCTGACAGTCATGAACTTTTGCCGTTGATTTTTGTTTTTTATAAAGATATTTAAAGATAGTATATAGTATTATGAATAAAATTATTGTATTAGCGGGAATTATATGTTTGCTGACAGCGCAACATTCCTGCGTGTTTAAACGGCAAAGTACGCCGGCAACAAATGAGGCGACGCCAACCGCCGACAATTCGCGTAACAGCCTGAACTGGGAGGGTATATACGTCGGCAAAACCATTGCCTGCCCCACTTGTCCGGCGGAAACGACAACAATTTCCCTCTACCCGGACAATACCTACGTGTTTCGCAGAACGGACGGTGAAAACAAACCCGACAAGTTTTATACCGGAACTGTCAAATGGAATGCGGAGGGTAATGACATTACACTTAGCGGGTTACCCAAAAGCGAGCATTTTCCCTGCTACAAAGTCGGCGAAAACAGACTGTTTCAGTTAGACAAGGACGGCAAAAGACTTGCAGAACAGTATATTCTGCCCAAAACGGAGAGTTTTGAAAGTAAATAATGCGATTTACGATGGTTGATTTTTGACTGATGATTTCTGATTTCTGACCACTGATTTACGGCGCACACAGCGCCCGAAGAGTGAGGATAATTTTGCTGCGCCACACAAAAAAATGGCTGCGTAATCCAAAGTCCCGCAGGGACGGAACTTTAATAACCGCTGGCTTTAGCCTGCGGATAGCGACCCGTACCCACACGACCACATACCGGCATCGTCCCGTCAGGGACGACGCCGGCAAAAT
>JAITIA010000163.1 GCA_031279695.1 Prevotellaceae bacterium
CCCTTCAAAATTACAAAAAAATTCTGATTTTTGTACTTTGAGCAGGACTTGAGGCGAGGCTGTGGGCTTGATTTTTATCCTACACGCTTGGAATTTTAAAATTTTTATGTAATTTTGCAAAATTTTTCAGAACAGAATCAGAACAGAATATGATTATAAATATTAAGGAAGAAATTAAACGTCGAATATTGGTGCTCGACGGCGCTACCGGAACAATGATGCAGCGATATACGCTTGAAGAAGACGATTTTCGCGGAACGCTTTTTCAACAGCATTCAATACCGTTGAAAGGAAATTATGACGTTTTGTCGCTCACACGTCCCGATATTGTTGAAGAAATTCACAAGGCATATTTCGACGCCGGCGCCGATATTGTTGAAACAAACACTTTCAGCGCCAACAAAATATCGCAGGCAGATTATGCGCTCGAAGCGGAGGTTTACAAAATCAATCTCCACGCGGCGCGTATCGCCCGCAAAACGGCTGACGAATACACCCGTCGCAATCCCCGCAAACCCCGCTTTGTGGCAGGCTCGGTTGGACCGACAAACCGCACAGCCTCAATGTCGCCCGATATAAACAACCCCGCAAGTCGCACCGTTACTTTCGACATGCTGGTGGAGGCTTATTCCGAACAGTTCGACGGATTGATTGACGGCGGCGCTGATGTGCTGCTCATCGAAACCGTGTTCGACACCCTCAACGCCAAAGCCGCGCTTTATGCCGTGTCGGAGCTTCAACGTCGTCGTGGACAGGCAATTCCGGTGATGCTGTCGGCAACAATCACCGACCGCAGCGGTCGCACGCTGTCGGGTCAGACGGTCGAAGCATTTCTCTGCTCGGTATCGCATTTCAACCTGCTGAGCGTGGGCTTGAACTGCGCTCTTGGCGCCGAACAGATGAAACCCTATCTCGAACAGTTGTCGGCAATGGCGCAATGCTGTGTAAGCGTGCATCCTAACGCAGGTTTGCCCAACAGGTTCGGCGAATACGACCAGTCGCCGGAGATGATGGCTGAAAAAATATCGGAATTTATCAACAGCCGGCTGGTCAATATCGTTGGCGGATGCTGCGGCACCACGCCTGCGCACATCGCCGCCATTGCTGCTGTGGCTCATTCGAGCGAGGTAAGGCAACCGCACGTACCCAACAACGACGAGCGCGGATGGCTGCGACTGAGCGGGTTGGACGAGTTTGTTGTGTCACCCGAGAAAAATTTTATAAATATTGGCGAAAGAGCCAACGTTGCCGGCTCGCGCAAGTTTGCGCGGCTCATCCGCGAAGAAAAATACGACGAGGCGGTGGAAACCGTCCGTCGGCAAGTCGAAAATGGAGCGTCGATTATCGATATTAACATGGACGACGCTATGCTCGACGCCGAGCAGTGCATGGCGCGCTTTTTGAACACCATCGCCGCCGAGCCCGATATTATAAAATGTCCGGTGATGATAGATTCCTCGAAATGGGAAGTTATCGAAGCCGGTTTGAAATGTGTGCAGGGCAAGTCGATAGTCAATTCAATCAGCCTGAAAGAAGGTGAAGAAATGTTCAAACAGAGGGCGTCAAAAATCAGGGACTACGGCGCCGCTGTGGTGGTGATGGCTTTCGATGAAAAAGGTCAAGCCGACAGTTGCGAGCGGAAAATCGAAATCTGCCAAAGATCGTACCGAATACTTGTCGAAGAACTTGCATTTCCGCCGCAGGACATCATCTTCGACCCTAATATTCTGAGCATTGCCACAGGAATGGAAGAGCACGACAATTACGCCGTCGATTATATCAATGCCGTTAAATGGATCAAAACCAACCTTCCCTACGCCAAAGTAAGCGGAGGCGTCAGCAATCTTTCGTTCTCTTTTCGCGGTAACGATGCTCTGCGAGAGGCTATTCACTCGGTATTTCTCTATCATGCCGTTGCTGCGGGAATGGACATGGGCATAGTGAATGCCGGAATGCTTGGATTGTACGACGATATCCCTGCCGATTTACTCCAATTAGTGGAAGATCTTGTTCTTAACCGCCGTCGCGATGCTACCGAACGTCTGATGGAAGTTGCCGCCAAAGTAGTATCCCGCGAAAACGAACAAACAAAAACCGACAACCGCGCGGAACAGCCTCTCGAAGAACGCATTGCCAACGCTCTGGTAAAAGGCTTGGATACTCATATTGTTGCCGATATGGACGAAGCGCTGACAAAATACAGCCGCGCAATTGAAATTATAGAAGGTCCGCTGATGGCAGGAATGAACCGCGTGGGCGACCTTTTTGGAGCAGGCAAAATGTTTTTGCCACAGGTGGTTAAAAGCGCCAGAGTGATGAAACGCGCAGTGGCTCATCTGCAACCCGTTATCGAAGAGCAGAAATCGGAAGCCGCCGCCAGCGCCGGACGGATACTGCTGGCAACGGTCAAAGGCGATGTTCACGACATTGGCAAAAACATTGTGGCGGTGGTGCTGTCGTGCAATAACTACGAAATCATTGATTTGGGAGTGATGACGCCAACCGGAAAAATTGTCGAAGCCGCAATCGAACAAAAAGTAGATATTGTTGGACTGAGCGGGCTGATAACGCCCTCGCTCGACGAAATGATTCACGTGGCGGCAGAAATGGAACTGCACGGGCTCAAAATTCCGCTGCTGGTGGGAGGCGCAACAACGTCGAAACTGCATACGGCAATGAAAATTTGCCCCGCAGGAAATTTTCCGGTGATACATGTCAAGGACGCCTCGCGCAGCGTTCCCGTTGTGGGCGCTCTGCTGTCGAAGGACAGGGACGCCTTTGTGGAACAGACCGGAAAAGAATACCGGCAACTGTGCGAAACATATAATCAACAGCATCAAGCGGTTAAATATCTGAGCCTCGAACAGGCGCGCACCAATGCTTTTAAACCCGATTTCGACCGCTATCCGCCTGTTGAACCGGCTTTTACCGGAACAAAAACGCTGCATGTCGGCGTGGCGGAACTGAGAAAATATATCGACTGGAATTTCTTTTTCCTGCTATGGCAAATCAAACCGCTGCCGCCCGTCGACCGGCTGCCCGAAGTACTCGACAGCCCTGAATACGGTCAGGAAGTGCGTAAACTTTGGGACGAAGCGCAGGCGATGCTCGACAGGATGGAAAAATGCCTGTCGCCGGCTGCCGTTTTCGGCGTCTATCCGGCAAATTCCGTAGGCGACGACGTCGAAGTGTTTGCCGGCAAAAAATATGTCTTCCATAACCTGCGTAATCAAATGGATAACAAGGGAGAGCCAAATCTTTGCCTTGCCGATTTCATTGCACCCTGCGCTTCGGGAATAAAGGACTGGCTTGGAGCATTTGCCGTTTGCGCCGACGCTTTTGGCGGTAAGGCTATGGATATGATGCTCAACGAATTTGCCCAAACAAACGACGACTATTCGACAATTATGGCAAAAGCCCTCGCCGACCGCCTTGCCGAAGCGCTTGCCGAATATCTGCATCTGCAAATAAGAAAAATTTACTGGGGATATGCAAAGGACGAAAACCTGAGTATCAAGGATTTGTTGCAGGGGAAATACCTCGGCATACGTCCGGCGCCCGGCTATCCTACCTCGCCCGACCACAGCGAAAAACAGACGCTATTCGAGTTGCTCGAAGTGGAAAAAAATATTGGCGTAAGTCTCACAGAAACATATATGATGCAGCCAGCGGCGGCAGTTTGCGCCTTTGTTTACGCACATCCGCAAAGCAAATATTTCCGCGTTGGCGACCTCGCTCAGGATCAGACCGAAGACTATAACCGGAGAAAAATAATCGTTAATGATTAGTGATTAGTGCCTGCGGCGGCAAAAAATTGACGATTTTTCCCAAAAAATCGAAAATTTTCCCAAAAACTCCGGCGACGGAGCAGAAAAAAACAGCAAATAACAAAAAAATGAAAATTTTTTTACGTTATTAACAGTGTGAAAAACACTAATTTGGCTCATCATGACGAGAGAAAAATAAAAAAATGCACAAAAAAAATTTGCAGATATGAAAAAAGTTCGTACTTTCGCGGAATTAAAATAAATATTAATTTTGTAAATTTTGTAAATATGAGCAAAAGAAAATTTTTAAGTTTCAAGCCGATTGCAGGCACTATTTTAGGTCTCGCAATCTTGGTAATTACGGGGTTCAATATACATCTCGTAATGAAAAGTAACATTGTGTTCGATAATTAAATTCGAACATAATGGTTTTATTCAATCACGAAAAACATGAAAAACATAACAATAATATTCAGCGCACTTGTGCTAATACACGTGTGCGCCTGCAATTCGGGAAAAAAGTCGGATTTGACAGGGTTTAAACAGATATATGTTGATCCCGATAAAACCGAACGAATCAATGTAGCAGACTATTTCAAATACAGTTCGTTTATTGTTTTGGAAACCACCAACGACAATCTGATTGCCAAGATTGACAAAGTGCAGATTTTCGATTCCAAAATCTATGTTATGGATATCCAACAGAACAGTGTATATATTTTTGATGAAAATGGTAAATACCTGCGCAAAATATACCGACGCGGCGGAGGTCCCGAAGAATATATTTATTTAACTGATTTTAATATTGATTCAAAAAATGGAAATATACAGGTTTATGACGGACTTTCAGGACGTATTCTAAATTACACCAATGAAGGACAATTTCTTAATAAAAAGGAAGTTTCTAAAGGTTATTCTTTTATTTCTCTTAAAAATAACAGATGGATGTTTTATTCTCATTACGGCAGTGATAAGGGCTTTTATAACTTGAATATCTGCGATGAAAATTTTGCTGTTACAGATGTTTATCTTCCATTTCCTAAATACTTGGATGGACGGACGTATACGTTAGGCATAACGAACAGCATATTTTCCGAATACAACAATATACTCCATATATTGCCATTGTTAAGTAACAGAATATATGCATATAACAGAACAGCCAACGGTATCGAAGGAAAATACGAAATAGTATTTGCCGGACAAAAGCGCAGCTATTTTGATGAAAATTCAAGTGAAAATGAAGTTAAAAAAGCTCTTTCTTCATTTGGAAACGAAACAGCCTCGCACATACACGGTTTTTATTCGCTCAATTCGCTTGTCTTGTTTAAGTTTTCTTATAGAAGAACAATACATTCCTGTTTATATGATGAATTGACAGACAAAACAATCTGTGATGAAAAGGTTCTTACGGACGAACACGGACTGTTTTTCTATCCGGCAGTATATTTCTCAGACAAGGGACAGAACCAAATATTGAGTATTATGGATATAGAATATTTGAACAGATCAAAACAGAAAAACCCGACAAACGCTGTTATACAAGAAATTAGCGAGGCTGTTAAAGTTGAAGACAGCAACCCCATTTTGGTGTTTTACGAGGTAAAACGGTGAAAAACATATAAGTTTATAAAATCGTACCAATGAAACTGTTACGCCGATTTGTTTTGTTA
>JAITIA010000191.1 GCA_031279695.1 Prevotellaceae bacterium
AAACTTATGCTTTTGGCAGACATGACCGTACCTCTCTGGGGCGGCGCGGAATTGATTCTGCACGGCGGTTTTGATAAAGAGTCGGGCAGGGGAGTTGAAAAAACTTATCTTACAATGGGTTGCGAGGGATTCAGAGAGTTGAATATTGTTGCCGATCTTGTCTTTTCCGAAAATTTCATTCGCAAGGTCGATGCCGGCGATAAACCTCTGACTGGCAAAGCGGGACGGGTTTCCTGTGCCGTCCAAACCACTGTGAAAAACTGGAACGATATGTTGCTTGCTATTGATATGCCGCGTTTTGCCATTAACGGCTTGGACGACTTTGTGTTTGGCGTCAAGCAGGCAGTCTTCGATTTCAGCGACAGCCAGAATCATCCCTCCACACGTTTTCCAAACAACTACGAAAACAGCTATCTCATTCCCGGACAGCACGAAACCTGGAAAGGCGTTTTTGCCGGTCAAATCGAAGTTGTTTTGCCACAGCAGTTTTGCGAACGCAATTCCGGCAATCGCATCTCGTTTGCAGCCACTAACATGCTGATCGACAATAATGGAGTGAGCGGGCTGTTTTCAGCCTCCAACATTTTGCCCGTCGAGCGGGGCAGCGCCGGAGGCTGGCGCTTTTCGGTCGATAAGTTTGCTATGACGCTGGAAGCCAGCACACTCACAGGGGCAGGTTTTTCGGGACTTATCGGCTTGCCTGTGTCCGATACGGCAAATCTTGCCTACGAGGCAATAATAACGCCGGGCAATGAATATATGCTCAGTGTAACACCCTCAAAATCATTTGCTTTCGATTTCTGGAAAGCAACAGTCGAAATCCAGAAAAATTCATACGTCGAACTGAAAGTCATCGACGGAAAATTCCGTCCCGAAGCCACTTTGCACGGCTCAATGTCGATTCGCGCCGGCAAGGACGCCAACTCTACCAAAGCGCTTGCCGAACTTAAAGGCGTCAAATTCACCGGCTTGCATCTGCAAACGGTATCGCCTTATTTTTCGGTGCAAAGCCTGGGCTACAGCGGCGAACTGAAATTGGGATCTTTCCCTCTGTCGGTAAGCGATATAGAACTCAAGGCAAGCGGCGGAGAGGCAAAACTTGGGTTCAACGCCAAACTGATGCTCGCGGGCGACAAAACGCCGATAAACGCCGACACGCGCCTCGAAATAGTTGGCGCAATGGCAGATAACCAATGGAAATACAAGGGAGTGAACGTCTCCGAAATAGCCTTAAATGCAAAAATAGCCTCAGCATTTGAATTGGCCGGCAAACTGCAGATAATGAACGGCGACAAGACTTATGGCGACGGTTTTGCGGGCGAAATCAAGTTGCATGTAACCAAAGGTGTTGATCTTGAACTATCTACGCGGGTTATCTTTGGCAATGTTGATTTTCGCTACTGGTTAGTCGATGGCTCCATAAAACTTCCGGTAGGAATACCGATTGGCTCTGCGCTGGTTTTGAACGGTTTCGGCGGCGGAGCATACAACCGGATGCGTCCCGAAGGCAAAAGCGCCTTACCGACGGGCGTCAAATATGTCCCCGACGAAAAATGTGGCATGGGCTTCAAAGCATCTGTAATGTTCAGATCTGCAGGCAGTGAGAGTCTGCTGCAAGGCTCTGCCCTGTTTGAAATTGCCTTCAACAAAAGCGGAGGCGTAAATTTCATCGGTTTCTACGGCGAGGCAAAATTGCTTGGAGAAATACCGGGTATCGGCAAAATGGAACAGTTTGTAAACAACAAATTTACATCATCCATGGGCAAAGAAGCCTCGTACCTCAAAAACAAGACGCCGAGCGAGCTCGAAAAGTTGAAAAACAACAAGCCCAACGAGGCGGCAGCGGCAGTGTATGAGCAGACTGAACAGCCCGGTACCTCCGGCTTGCTTGCCGTTGCCGGCATAAAGTTCGATTTTGTAAACAACTCATTCCATGCCAATTTCGATTTGTATATCAATGCGGCTTCGGGCATAATACGCGGCAGCGGCAACAACAACAAAGCAGGCTCGGTAGTCCTTCATATCGAGCAAAGTAAATGGTATCTGCATGTCGGAACGCCCACCAACAGGGTTGGTCTGGATTTCGATTTGCTGATAGCCAAAGTCAAAACCGGAGCCTATTTTATGGTTGGACACGATATTCCCGGCTCGCCGTCTCCGCCAAAGCCAGTTGCTGATATACTTGGTCTTGAACTCAGTCGGCTGGACTACATGCGCAATATGAACGAATTGGGCAATGGCAAAGGTCTGGCTTTTGGCGCTAATCTGAGCGTTTCCACCGGCGACCTGACTTTCCTCATACTCTACGCCAATTTCAAAGCGGGTTTGGGCTTTGATATAATGCTGAGAAACTACGACCGCCCCTGTGTGGAAACCGGCAAAGTGCCGGGTATGGATGGCTGGTATGCTAATGGTCAGGCGTATGCATATTTGCAGGGAGAATTGGGCGTAAAAGTCAATTTGCGGTTTATCAAAAAGAAAATACCGATAATCAGAGGCGCGGCGGCGGCTCTGGTTCAGGCAAAACTGCCTAATCCGTCGTGGTTTGCGGGCTATCTTGGCGTGAAATTTAACTTGCTTGGCGGACTGGTGAAGGGTAATATGCAGTTCAAATTCGAAATCGGCAAGGAATGTACCCTGCTGCCCGCCGACGGAGCGCCTTTGGATATAGGTGAGATAATCAGCGAAATGACCCCCGCAGACCAATCAACCGACGTGGATGTTTTTGCCGCCCCGCAGGTGGCGTTCAACATGCCGGAAGGTAAAACATTTGATATTAACGACGACCTCGGAACACTAAGAAAATACAGACTTAAATTGGTCAGTTATACGGTGTTGGACGATAAAAACGTTCCCGTAAACGGCAAAAACACATGGAACAGCGAAAAAGACCGTCTATCGTTCACCTCACACGATATACTCCCTGCGCAAACAAAAATGAAAGCGAAGGTAACTGTTGCATTCGAGGAATTTGCTAATAATGAATGGAAAACAGTTACGCAGGACGGCACAACCGCCGAAGAAAGTATGGAAACAGCGTTCACCACCGGTCCGGCGCCGACATTTATCCCCTACGATAATATTCAGTACTGCTATCCTGTTCTCAGTCAGCAATATTACTATACCGGAGAAACAAATGAGGCTTACGTACAGTTGAAACGGGGGCAGCAAGAACTTTTTACTCCTGACATGCGTCATGAGGTCAGATTTACAAAGGGTTCTACCAAAAAAACGGTTACGCCCGTGTATGACGCCAACAAAAAATGTCTGAAATACACCATGCCGGAACTCGACAAAAAAAGCAAGTATAAAATGGAAGTAATAAGTTACACAGCCACCACAACCACAGCTGCTACCGCCGTGGAAGACAGACGAAATACGGTACTTTCCGACGAAGAAAACGAGGTCAGCCTGCGCGACGCCCAAGCCCTCGACGCCGTCCGCGACGACGATGAAGGCATCACACGACTTGCGTATGAGTTTTCCTCCAGCAGCTATGCGAAATTTAGTGATAAACTGCAGCCAGTCAGGAATGATACCATATATTATTTATGGAGAGATTATGCAGAAAATATGTATCTTTATCTTGGTAGCAAAGGTGTTGGCGAATCTTTTGGCGAAGATGAGGTGTACGGGTCAATTTATTCCGAAGGCAGACCGCTTATTGAGTCAAAAGCCACACTTAGTGATAGTTATTACACAAATAGAATAAAATCTTTGGTTTATAATAATTTTACCAAATTTGGCTACAATCCAACACACCGGACTGTTTCCGTTTTGGGATTTCCGCCGGCAAAAGCATTTAATGTACTTGCCGATTATAAGAGTAAAAAATGGTTCCCGTATGCTTATTATCTTGAACGGGAATACCGGAATGATTTTTACAATTTGCGGCTGCAGATTGCGAATAACTTTGAAAATAATGGACTTAACAACTATCCTGAAATCATGACGACTTCTTTTCCGCGTCTTTGGGAAGGTTATTACGAAGCGGACGTATTCTATGTATTTCCCAATGGATCAAAAGGTTCATCGAATAAACTGATATTTAAAAATTATTTTAAATGAATTGATGATGAGGCAAATGGTAAAACATATTTTGATGATATTTGAATATCAACAGCCGGATTTTCAGGTGATTGGAAAAACTGTTTTTGCAGTATTTATTCTGCTTTTTCCCTTTGTGGGTTTTGCGCAGGAGGCTGAGGAACAGCAATCTGTGGCGACCGACAGCGCCATGGAACAGCAGGCAACCGATACCGCTTTTATTAGCCTTCGTGCTCGTGTACAGCAGGATACGGTTTTGTTGCGCTGGGCGGCTTCATCGGCAACCCTCTGGTTTCATACAAATAAATACGGCTTTGATATTGAGCGCTATACTCTTGTACGCGACGGCAAAGTTCTGGACACGCCCGAAATAAAAAAACTCAACTCCACTCCCGTCAAAGCCAAGCCTTTGGACGAATGGGAAGCGATTGCCAACTCGAACAATTATGCCGCCATTATTGCGCAGGCGCTTTATGGTGAGGATTTTACGCTCTCGGATGGCGATGAGACAAGCATCTCGAAAATTGTTGCCATTTCGCAGGAACGCGAACAGCGTTTTTCGATGTCGCTCTATGCCGCCGACCAAAGTTTTGCCGCCGCTCTCATGGCAGGCTGGGCTTGGCGCGATACCGATGTGCGTAAAAATGAGCGCTATCTGTATCGTGTCATTCCGCTCAATCCCGAACAGACTGGCGTTCCGACAGGCTATGGCGCCGCTTTTGTTGCCATCGACGAACCGGAACATTTGCCGCAACCGTTTGGACTGACAGGCGTTTTCAACGATAAAAATGTGATCTTAGTTTGGGATTATACCTTGTTTAGCGATGTTTACAACTCGTATTTCATCGAAAAATCGACCGACAGCATACATTTTGTCCGTCTTGGCGACCTTCCCGTAACTAATTTCAACAGCAAAAACGAGGAAAAACAGCAGCGTATTTATTTTACTGATTCTCTGGAAAATAACACAGACACATACTGGTATCGCATTGTCGGACTAACCTCCTTCGGCGAAACAGGACCACCTTCCGAGCCAATATCCGGCAAGGGAAAACAAATGCTGCCCTATATTCCATATATCACCGTGTCGGACATCAACGAGCATGGTAATCTGGAACTTGAATGGGAATTTGACCAACAGGGAAACACTTTTATCAAAGGTTTTGAACTGAGCCATTCCGAAGACGCCAACAATTATCAAACCCTTGTTACCGACATCAATCCCGAAAAACGTTCCTTCCTTGTTGCTCGCGAGCGACTGACGGCGTCCAACTATTTTGTTATTACGGCAATTCCGCATGAAGGCGAGCCTGCCTCGTCGTTTCCCGTTCTCGTTCAACCAATTGACTCGGTGCCGCCCGCCGTTCCCACCGGCTTGACCGGTACGGTGGATACCGCAGGTATTGTGCGACTTACATGGAAAAACAATACCGAACGCGATTTGCTGGGTTATCGGGTTTATCGCTCGCAGCTGAAAGACGAAGAATCCACTCCGCTTTTCTATCTTGCTCTAAACGATACAGTTTACAGCGATACTGTCAATGTGCGCAATCTGAACAAAAAAGTCTTTTATTCGGTGGCGGCGCTCGACAAACGTTACAATCAATCAGACCTTTCGCCTGTTCTGGAATTGGAAAAACCCGATTTGACTCCGCCTTCCTCGCCCGTACTTGCGAATTACAAAATCCGCGATGACGGCATAGAAATCAGCTGGATAAACAGCCCCGACGCCGATGTTGTGAGGCATCGCATCTGGCGGCGCGAAAAAAGCGAGGGCTACAGTCCCGCAAGCATTCTTGCCGTTATAAACGACAGCGCTACAACAACTTATGTCGATACCTCGGCGGTTGTCGGCGTACATTATATTTATACCGTAACGGCGGCGAAGCGTAACCTGCTCGAATCCCGTGCCTCCAATGCTTTGACGCTGTTTACAAACAAGCCCAAAGGCAAAACCATGACCATCGACCGCCTTGATGCAGTGATGGATAAACAGAACAAAATGCTGAAACTCATCTGGAGCGACAAATTGCGCGATGTTGTTCATTACGAAATATATAAAGGCGTGAACGACGAAAAAATGACGCTCTGGAAAACAGTGCCTGCCAACAAGTCTCGCGAAATACTCGACGAGAATTTGCTTGCCAACGACACTTATCGCTATGCCGTTCGCGCCATACTGAAATCCGGCAAAAATACCGGAGCAAAAACACTTACTGTTAAATTTTAAATGAATGAAAAGATGAAAAAATTGATTGTTTTATTGATGATTTTTACGAGTGTAAACGAAGGCTGGGGAGTGGAATATGATGTAAACATTTCTATTACGAATTTAATAGCAAAATCTTATAGCAGTGGTCTATATTGTAATATTTTTCCCTCTCCAAACACACAACCATCTTTTACTGATTGTGTAGAATGTTGTTTTCAATTTCAATTTTTATCTAGTTCATCTTACACTCCTTCAAATCCATCATGTTCTATGAAAAGTAATTCAAGTAATTGGATTTATAGTTTGATATTTTGGGGAGACACTCAAACTCCAACCACAGTATCTCTTAATTATCCGTGTATGGATATGGTACAACACATTGAATGGGAGTTGTTTAAATTTACTGTACATATAGTAATTAAACCGAAATTCTCTGTTTCAATAGCACAAAACTCGTCCAACGATATTGTATTGATAGACAATCGAAATACTGCCTTGAATACGAATCTTTCATCTTCGTCGTCAAATGTTTGGGAATTTCAGATTGGAAGCAATTGGTATCAATATCCGGAAAATTCATCTTCCATATCTATTTCGGGCAATAGTTTATTCAGTACACTTAAAAGTCAATATTCGGCATTGGGAAATTTTATTGATTTGATAGGTTACCAGACCATCAGAGTGAGGCACAAACTCGAATGTTTACCGTCTTATTCCAATGAAATAGTTCTTCATCCCAAACTTGCCTCGCCAACAGTAAGCAACATTGTAACAACGCCGCCAACTTGCCATGGCGCAAGCGACGGTAAGGCTGTTATTCGCTTCAGCAGAGCAGTTTACAATAAAGAATTATTGCAGTTTGCAGTAAAAGGCATTTCCGGCATAGCACATACGGTTCCGCCCGGCTCAGACACATTTACCTTAACAGGTTTGTCCGCCGGAATAGATACAATAATAATAAGCGGTAAATATCCATATAATAATTAAAACGTAATGCAATGAAAACAAGAATTGAAATATTTGGAAATATAAAAAAATTGGCGCTTGCGGCGGTGGTTTTGTTGTGTGTAAACGTTGATGGTTGGGGGCAAGCGGAACATGTGGATTATACTGTTAAACTGTCACTTAATTCAATAATCCAATCGTATTCGGGCAGTGGGACGCCTTCGAGTATCTATAATGTTTGTGTTGGCTTTGAGGCGGAAAATTATGAGGGTCAAACAATTTGGAAAAATCAATATTCTTCGGTTGGTTCATATCCTTATAACTATTCATACTATTGCAGTAGTTGTTCATTTGAATTGAAAACAGGTCGTGCGGCAAACATTAAAAGTATTCGTGCAGTAATTTTAGCTATAAAGGTATGGAATAGCTACTCATCCTGCTGCGATTGTCCAACAAACAATGAAATACTACCCTACCAAGACTATACCCGTGCATATATAGTATATGTAGACGATCGTGTTTATAATGGATTAACGTACCCATGTACACAAACAATAACAGTAGATTACAATGATGATTCTGATACCCCTGTACATAGCAGCGGCGGAGGAAATTCTCCTATTGCAACTACTTTTTCCGTAGATATTATACCCCAAAAACCGAGTATAATTAAATTTGTAGGCGCCAATAATATAAGCAAACCTGCATCAGATATGGGTAACTATATGGTAAATGACAGAGGAACCGGATTGCAAGCGTCATATATAGATGT
>JAITIA010000081.1 GCA_031279695.1 Prevotellaceae bacterium
TTATTTTGCTGGTTTCGACACTGTTATTCTCGTGTGTAGCCGTATATATCCACCACGTACCGGCATTTTGCATTGCCTCGCCCTCCTCAACATCGCCATCGACATTAACAATCTTGACATTCACCGATGTTACCATAAAATCGTCGCTTGCGTCAATCCGTATCACATCTCCTATGGCGCCTGTATATCCCGACATGTCAATCTGTTCTATGTCCGGAGCATCAAAAAAGTCTGCTACTGCAACATTAATCGGCGTTTGCCCTTTTTTTGTTGCAGCCTTGTACAGATCGCCCGTTTCAGGCGAATTAACAGCCGCTTTTGCGTAAATCATCGCCTGCTGAAAGCGTTTGCGGTGTGCCTTCTGTTTTTCCGACACCTTACCACTCTGCTGTGGTACCTTTGCCACGATTGTTTGACCATCTTTTTGACGAAATACTAACAAATCGCCAATCTTTCCACTTAACCCGAAGGTTACAACATTGTTTTTTGACTTTGCCATTTTCTTAAAGTTTTAATAATTTATAATTTATTTGTCTTTATTTTGAATTTGCCTTGTAGTACTTTATTATTTTAGGAATCACCACGCTCAAATCGCCATTAATAGCATAGTCGGCAATCTGATTTATAGGAGCTTCGGGGTCGGTGTTGATCGACACAATCATTGCCGACTCCTGCATTCCCGCCGTGTGCTGCACCTGACCGGAAATTCCGCAGGCGATATACAGTTTGGGGCGGACGGTAACTCCTGTTTGCCCCACTTGACGGGCATGTTCGGCATATCCGGCGTCCACTGCCGCGCGCGACGCGCCAACTTCTCCGCCAATTACGGAGGCGAGTTCAAAAAGCAGGTCAAAATTTTCCTTCGAGCCTACGCCGTAGCCGCCCGATACGATTATTGGTGCGCTTTTGATGTCGATTTTGCGTTCTTCCAGATGACGGTCGATTATTGATATTGCAAAATCTTCGGCTTTGAGATATTTTTCGACGTTCACCATTCGCCGCTCGCCCTGTGTTTTGACTGCCGTTTTTGCTCGACGCATCACGCCTTCGCGGACGGTTGCCATCTGCGGGCGGCAGTCGGGGTTGATAATTGTTGCAATAATATTTCCTCCGAAGGCGGGGCGGATTTGCAGCAGTAAATCCTTATATTCGTTACCTTTACTATCGGCATGATTGCCAATTTCGAGGCTGGTACAGTCGGCGGTCAGCCCGCTTTTGAGCGCCGACGAAACGCGGGGTGCAAGGTCGCGTCCCAAAGTCGATGCGCCAAACAGCGCTATCTGCGGTTTTTCCTCCTCAAAAATACCTGTAACTATCGACGTATGAGGCAATGTGAGGTAAGGGCTGAGGCGGGCGTCGTCGGCAATATGAACCACATCGGCGCCATATTCATACAATTCGGTTTCCACACCTGCCAATTTGTGCCCAACAACTAAGGCTTCAAGTTTGCAGTTCAGACGGTTTGCCAGTTCCCTGCCCTTGGTCAGGAGTTCGAGACTGACGTCGGCAATTTTGCCTTTTTCGTTTTCACAGTAAACAAAAATACTATTCATTTTTACAGTTTTTATTTTTCTTTTGATGATTATCCTATATTGTGATTTGCAATGAGTTCCTTAACAAAGCCTTCGATATCGGCGTCCGCATCGCTCAGCGTTTTCGATTCTTTTGTTTGAAAAACCACATTTTCAATTTTCTTGACCTTTGTGGGCGAGCCTTTGAGACCGAATTGATTTTCGTCGCCATCGATATCGGCAACGCCCCATTCGGTAATCGTCAAGCGGGCATTAGCGGCGTTTGAATAAACATCGTCGCCAGCCTGAGCCTGCAATTCGCCAAGTGTTTTGCTGTGTTTGTATCTCATTGTTTGTTTGGCATTTCTGGGGCGGCAGGCGGGCGCCGACGAATTGACCGTAACAAGCAGCGGCAGTTTGCCCGACACCGTTTCCACTCCGTGTTCGAGCCGGCGCACAACGGTTAATGTACTGTTTTCGAGCGACACTACTTTTTCGGCGCAGGTTATTTGCGGCAGCCCAAGTTTTTCGGCTACCTGCGGACCAACTTGCGCCGTATCGCCGTCAATTGCCTGACGTCCGGCGACTATCAAATCGGGAGCAAGTTTTTCGACTGCCCGCGAAATGGCGTATGACGTTGCCAGAGTATCGGCGCCGGCAAATTTACGGTCGGTGAGCAGAACGCCGCCGTCGGCGCCACGAAACAGTCCTTCGCGAATAATGTCCGCCGCCCTGCCCGGTCCCATTGTCAGCAGATGAACCGTTGTTCCCCGATTTTGGTCTTTCAGCCTCAGCGCCAATTCGAGAGCGTGAAGATCTTCGGGGTTGAAAATTGCCGGCAAAGCGGCGCGGTTCACCGTGCCGTCCTCCTTCATTGCGTCCTTTCCAACATTGCGCGTGTCGGGAACCTGTTTTGCCAGAACTACTATTTTTAATCCTTTTGTCATGATTTTTTTATTGAATATGCTAATATTTGAATTGTTACGCCTGAATGTTTGAATTGCCGAAATTCATGGGGATAACTCCGCCAGCGTCGTTAATTTTTATCTGTCCATGCATCGACTCATACTTCGTAATATTGTCGTGCAAAGCCTGCGACAGGCGTTTGGCATGTTCGGGGGTCAATATTATCCGGCTCTGCACTCTGGCTTTGGGAACGCCGGGCATGATACGGACAAAATCGACAACAAATTCCGATGCAGAGTGTGCAATAACAGCCAGATTCGAGTATATTCCCTGAGCCATTTCCTCTGTCAGTTCGATGTTTATTCCATTCTGATTTTCCATTATTCTGATTTTATTTTATATTTATACGATTACAATTTTGGCAGATTTGTGTGTATCATATCGCTTTTGCGACGCAGCGGCTGTTTGTCCGGGTCAAGCAGGCGCAGGTTTGTATCGACAGCGCGTTTTGTCGGTGGCTGCATCGAGCGTGTTCCTGTGGTTATCAGCGATATTGCTGCCGCCAGCAGGGGGTCGCTTTCGTCGCCAAACTGTCGATAATTCTTCCAATCGTCTTCCACCGGATGCACGGGAGGCAAGCCGTTGGTAAAATCCGTTAAATCATGGGCATTGGCAAACTTGTAAATTATCAGGCTCATAGCCCAGTCGGCAATTTGCGGAATAACATTGCCTTTGTCGTCCTCAAACTGCATCAGGGCTGCGGCGCAGTATTTACCATACGTTTTTTCGCCAATAGTTACAACATCCATATACGGTTTTAGCCCCACGATAGTAGCCTCCGAAGCGGAGGCGGTGTTGCCCGTAGTCAGCACATACAGTCTGTTGAGATTCAGATTATAATCCTGTAAAGTATCCAGAAAGCGGATATTCATTTCTTCGCCTCTCGACTGCCAGTATTCGTTGTATCGACTATTCCATACTTCTTTGAGATAGATGCCTTTTGCAGCCGCAACCTGTGCTGGCACAAGAATACTGCTCAAATACTGTGCGGTATTGACTGCGCCGCCGAGATTGTAGCGAAGGTCGAGCACCAGATCTTTCACTCCGGCATTCTTAAACTCCTTAAATATCTGTTTCAGTTTGGCATGTGAGCCTTCCACATAATCGGTATAACAGAGATAGCCTATTTTGTGATCTTCGTGTTCGATAATTTTATATTCCTGCACAGGGTCTTCATACATTTTGATAGCATTCATCGAAATACTTTCGCCGGTAAGCGTCATCTTGCCGTTCTCGTCAATTTTTGCTGTTTGGATAGAAATCGCCGGTGAATTGTATAATTCCATATAATTGTTTTCCGTGATAGGCTGATTGTTGATTTTCATAATCATATCACCTCGTTTGACGCCTGCAATTTTGGCAGGAGAATTGGGATAGACATAGAACACAACGGCGAAATATGTCCCCGGCTGATTGTCGAATTCGCCTAAGGCAAAGCCCATTCCGTAGGTTGTTTGCACGCCTTCGTGCTGTTCGAACAGCGTTTTAGCGTCGTCGGTCATATACGACCATTTGTCGAGCGATCGATACATGTATTTCTCGAACAAATCCAACGGATTAGGTTCTTTGCTGGGGTCGATACCTGCTGTATTAACCCTGTCAATCCACAGATAGGCGTCTTTGCAGTATGCATCAATATACGCATTGACCATCTGTATATTTTCAGGAATGTCCTTCGAGCTATCCCAAGTATTTTTTTTACAAGCCGAAAGCATGGTCAACGCCATTGCCAGCAGAGCAACAACGAGCCGACATTTATATCTAAAACATAACAATTTCATAACGTATTTACACTTAAAATTAATATTCTAATTAGTGCGCAAATGTACGCAAAAAATCAATAATGTATTCATTTCAAAGAAAATATTTTTCTTATTCGTTCAAAATATGATAGTTGCATATCGAAAAATATTGTAACACAATAGCCTTCTTTCAGCATTTTTTCAAAAAAATCATGCATTTTCAGCAATTATTTTTGCCGACTGCCGGTATAATCTTACCGCAATTTGACAACAACGGTATGCATACAATCTGTATATGATTTATAATTATTGTATTACAGTATAACCATTGTCCGTTATTTGTCGTTGAGTATCGTCGATAACTATCACCAGTCCGGTTGCTTCCGGATATGGCGCAAGATAGTTTTTCGATTTCATTTGTTTGACGGCTTCGTCGAGTTTGGCGGGAA
>JAITIA010000092.1 GCA_031279695.1 Prevotellaceae bacterium
TGTATTCAAAAATGGATATTTGATAATTTTTTATATTTTCAATTCATTGATAATTAGAAATATATAAATTATAAATACACAACATTATTAATTGTTAAAAATTAACGCAACAGCAGTAAGTCATGAAAACAAAATTAATCTTTACCCTTATTTTACTGTGCGGTTTTTTATCAGCACATGCACAGCACAGGCTCGAAATACTTGACAGTCTGCCGGACGGTACTGTTCGGTATGCCAATGTTTTGTCGAAAGTAAAGTCTGCAACCATTGACGATTCAAAGTCCTTTTTGAGAAATATATTGAAAACCGAACATGGCGTCGATTTCTATTTGTTGAGCAAGGAAACCGACGAGATAGGAATGACTCACGAAAAATATCAGCAAACCTGTCACGGGTTGAAAGTTGCTTTTTGTGAATATATCGTTCATAAAGACCAAAATGAAAATATCGTTTCGATTAACGGGCATTATGGACGATTGCCGAAGGATATCAAACGGACGCCAAAGTATCCATTCGGCAGCGCTCTGGAAAACGCTATAAAAAAGAAAGCCATGAAGAACGTAACGGTACACAAACCGAAAGAGAGAAAAAGCGTCGAAAAGTTTATTCAACAGGGGGCGCAGCAATCAGACGAATATGAACTGGTTTTCATATACGGTACCGACAATCAATGGCACTTGGCATATAAAACAAACCTCACTCCCGGAAATATTATGGACAATTTCAATGCCTATATCAGTTGTGAAACGGGAGATTTGGTTTTTGAACAGCCAATGGTTTTTAAGACTAATGCTGTCGGAACGGCGGCTACCCGTTACAGCGGAACAAGGAATATCACGACCGACAGTTTTAACGGAAGTTTTAGATTGCGGGAAGTTTCACGTGGCGGTAGCAATACGGCAATCCGAACATTTAACTTTTTGCGCAATCCGGCAGCTTATCCGAACGAAACACAAGCGGGAATAAACAGTGCAGTTGATTTTACCGACAATGATAATAATTGGACTGCCAGTGAATATAACAATGCAAATTTTGATAATGCAGCCTTGGACGCTCATTGGGGCGCTGAAACGACATTCGATTATTTTCGTACAGTTCACAACAGAAACAGTTATGACAATAACAACAGTCCGATTATAAGCTATGTACATGTCAGAACTCGGAACAACAGCGGTAATGTCGTTAACATGGATAATGCTTTTTGGTCAGATAATTTTAACGCTATGTTTTATGGGGATGGTAATTGGCTTGAACCCATGGTATGCCTTGATATTTGCGCTCATGAGTTGGGACATGGAATTTGCCAAGCGACTGCAGAATTAGTTTATGAAAAGGAATCAGGCGCAATAAATGAAAGTTTAAGTGATATATGGGGCGCTTGTGTGGAAAATTGGGCAACCACCAATAAGCAAACATGGATTTGCGGGGAAGATTTGGGATTACCTTTTCGCAGTATGTCCAATCCCAATTTATTTGGACAACCGGATACCTATGGTGGAACATTTTGGTATAATCTGAACGGATGTTCGCCAAATGACAATAACGACAAATGCGGCGTCCACACCAACAGCGGCGTGGGCAATTTCTGGTTTTTCCTGCTGTCGCAAGGCGGCAGCGGAACAAATGATATTGGCAATGCATACAGTGTAACAGGCATAGGTATTACCAAGGCGGCAAGAATTGTTTACCGTGCAGAAGTATCGTATCTTACCTCTTCGGCAAATTATGCCCAGTTTCGCAATGCAACGATATCTGCGGCCACTAATTTGTATGGAGCAAACTCACAGGAAGTTATCTCTGTTACCAATGCATGGTATGCCGTAGGAGTGGGAAATTTCTTTCCGCCTGTCATCGCCGGCCCATCCGGCGTCTGCCCCGGTACCACTGGCGTATTTACCGCTAACTATCCTCATGCCAATGTCGGGGTAACCTGGACTTGCAGTCCTTTCCTGTCAATCACTCCTGACGGCAATTTGGCAACAGTCACCAATAACACCTCTCTGAACAACAGCCCCATATCGTCGGCGCCGTCTGCAATACCTCCCGATTCTATTCCAAACTACCATCCTGAAGGATGGGTACGCGCTCAGCTTGCAGGTACGGGAATTACCCTTGAAAGAACCATTACCGTAAACAAGAATACGCTGGAAGACTTTAATCTGCCGGCTACCGCTTCAGCCCAGACAATCCTGATAGTTACCGCTACGACTGCCGTACCGGGTATCGTGGACTGGTCGGTAAGCCCATCTACCGGTGTGAGTTGGCAGCAATGGCAGAATAACAGTATGCAGATTACCTTTTCACAAAGCGGCACCTATACCGTACAGGCCACTACGACCAACTCATGCGGTACTTTCACAAAAGAAAAACAAATTACCATATCCGGAGGATGCAGTACCTGTCCGCCGATTTCGTTGTATGTCATTGCTTATCCTAACCCTTCTGCCGATGTGTTAAATATTGAGGTTACGGAAGAGGTGAATAATGAATCAAGTCTTGCGGCTTCAACGGAACGCAAACCGCTTTTCCTGTATCAGTTGTTTGATGACAAGGGAAACCGTATATTAAGGAAAGAATCAAGTGAAAAAAAGATTCGGTTCAATACCTCCGGTGTGCCGAATGGTATTTACTTTATCCATATACAGGATATAAGCGGTAAAAAATCAGAAATTGCCAAACAAACCTTGATAATAAAACATTGAAAACCAGTTGATTTATAGAATTACAGTTGAGACAAATTTTATTGTAGAATGTAGAAATTTACTAAGTACCTGACAAAATTTGAAGATATTTATGATATATACTTTGAAGGCAGGAAAGCAGCTTCGACACTTGCCCGTACCGTTTCGGAGTTATCAGGCGAAACAGAAGATTTCAAACAGAAATCACTGATGCAAAAGTGCGGTGAAATTATTGCGGATATTTTGGGAGACGACTTGAAAACAACGGATACGGAAACAAGTATTGAAGTGAACTTTGCCGTATTAAAATTCAAGCATACAGTCAAACGCAAATAATGTTTATGAAGTTGGTAAATTGAAAAACTATTAAATTCAAGATGTTAAGCAATCAAAATAGCGACATTGGGAGCGACATTGAAATGAACATCTATAATAAACCTATTAATGATATAATCGACAATTTTGTAAAAAGCCATGCAAACATAAAAAACGCCGTGCAAAGATGGCTTCAAATTGTTGAAAAAGCAGAATGGAAATCTCATGCAGATATTAAAACCGATTTTCCATCGGCGGATTATGTGGGAAAGGAAAGGTATGTGTTTAATATTCG
>JAITIA010000125.1 GCA_031279695.1 Prevotellaceae bacterium
GTGCAGTCCCGTTGTTCGGACGAGGCTGTGCCTCGTCCGGTTTATCTTGGCAGGCTGCGCCTGCCAACAAAGGTGCAAATGCAGGCACAGCCTGCGTAGATAGAGTGAACAAGGTAGAACCTTGTCCCAACAGCCGTGGCAAGGTCGCTGCCGGAGGCTAAAGCCACCGGTTAATAATGTGCAGTCCCTGCGGGACTTTCCGTCCCAGCCTATCCGCCGCAAGCATTTTTTCTATAAAATTTTTTCATAGCACCTCAAAAAAAGATTTAGCCCATTTAAATCACATCCTTAAATCCGCAAAAAAATATTAAGTAATGGTTGTCCATAAAGTCAAAACACATATATAATATGTATAAAAAGCGTTTTGCAGAGGGCTGCGCTGTTAGCATGGCGGCTGCGGTTTTTTGCATCTCGTAGAGATGCATCGCTCGGTAGAAACGCATCACACACACGCATTTGCATCCCTGCGGGATGCATCCTTACAGGATGCAAGATATTCTTTGGCAACCGTTTCTACCGAGCGATGCAATCCTGCGGATTGCTCGATTGCTCAGCCTTTCATGTTACAATAATATTTTGACCGAGTTTATAGACAGACACGATGTCTCTTCCACGACCGACAAACTCCCGCCTGTCAAACCCCTTCTTTGGAAGTGAGGCTGTTTTACAGCCGGACTACCCCTTTGCGGACAATAATATTGGCAAAGCCTTCCGATTCGGTGGTTGCCACAACGCAGTAGGCTTTTTTCGCCCGCTCGTAAAAGTCGGGTTTCTGAAGCGTCAGGAACTCTTTGTTGCCGTCGGGATAGCGGGCGAGTATTTCTCTGTATCGTCCCCATACTTTTGGCTCTGTTTCACCGCGATAGACCATCAAAACGGCGGTATAATCAACGGCATAATCGAGCGGAAAGAGAGGCAGCACGGCGTCGAGCAGAGCCGTGATTGTGTTTCCGTCGGCACGCAGCAGACGCTGTGCGTGCGAGGCGGCAGGAAAATTACTGTCGCCAAAAACAATTTCATCACCATGACCCATCGATGCAAGTACATGCAGCAATTCGGGTGATACAAGTGGACTGATTCCTTTTAACATTTCTTATTCTTTTTTTAATTTATACTTTCTTTTTTTTACTATCACTGATCATCTGTCGATGCATGGAATAACGTAATCGAGCGAGCCGCCAATCATAATCATGTCGGCAATTTTATGGCTCACAGCTGTTTCTTTGAGCGCGCCGACGAGTGTGAGCGAGGGTGAGCGAAATTTCACGCGCCAGGGGGTTTTGTCGCCTCGGCTTGTGATATGAACGCCAAACTGACCGCGTGAATTTTCTACGCGCTGGACAAACTCGCCTTCGGGGAGGCGGATTACAGCCTTTGTTTTTTCGCAGTATGCTCCTTGCGGGATATTGTCAATCAGCTGTTCAAGTATTCGGAGCGACTGTTCTATTTCGTCGAGGCGGATAATATACCGGTCGAAAGTATCGCCGCCCGAGCGTATCATTTCGTCGAAATCGACCATGCCGTATGCGGCGTAAGGGTCAATTTTGCGCAAATCGTTGTGCCATCCGGAGGCTCTGCCGGTGGGTCCTGTTGCGCCCAGTGCGATGGCTTTTTCGAGGCTCAGTTTGCCGACCCGTTTCATTCTTCCGGCGGAAATGGGGTTGGCGGTGAACAGTAAATGATGTTCTTTCAGCATTTTGCGCATGTAAGGGATAAATTCGGCAACGCGACGCCGGAAATTCGGGTGAATATCGGACGCCAATCCGCCGATAACATTATAGTTTGGCATGAGCCTGCCGCCGGCGGTCTCTTCAAAGACGTCCATAATCTTTTCCCTGTCTCTCATTCCATATACGAAGGCGGTTATCGAGCCCATATCCATGCACATACAGCCCCAGCCAAGCAGGTGGGAGGCGATGCGCGTCAGCTCGTCGAAAATGGTTCGGACATACTGCGCTCTTGGTGGCGCTTCAATGCCAAGCGCTTTTTCACAGCAAAGGCAAACGGCGTGGC
This sequence comes from Prevotellaceae bacterium, assembly GCA_031279695.1. Classification (GTDB taxonomy): domain Bacteria; phylum Bacteroidota; class Bacteroidia; order Bacteroidales; family UBA932; genus JAIRLF01. The sequence continues at coordinate 2,014 of JAITIA010000125.1, forward strand.
GATTCATCGTTCCCGACAGATAATCAAGCCTGTCGGTGAGATGCAGAATTTGGGGATAGGTATAGCCTTCGCACATTTTTTCTATACCTCGATGGATGTAGCCAAAGTTGGGGTCGATTTTTTTCACTTCTTCGCCTTCAATCGACACGCGCAGATGCAGCACGCCATGCATTGCAGGATGCTGAGGTCCAAAGTTCACCACATATTCGTTGTTCTCGAACAGGCTGTGGATTTCGTCGGCTTCGCGCCCGCCGTGCAGGGAAATCGAATGGCTGGTTTCCATGTCGGGAATAAGTTCATTGTGAGTGGGTATATCGTTTGCAGTTGCGTCATAATCCTTACGCAGCGGATACCCGTGCCAGTCGGTGCGTAAAAATATACGTCGCAGGTCGGGATGGTCGATAAACAGGATGCCAAAAAAGTCAAAAACCTCTCGTTCATAAATATTTGCCACTTCCCAGATACTGCTCAGGGAAGGAAATTCGGGATGCTGGCGGTTGTTGGTCTGCGATTTCAGTTTGAGCAGATGCGCGGGCTGGGCGGTTTGCGACAGAAGATATTCTACGCCAAGCGCTTCGCTGTCGAAACCCACGAGGTCGAAAAGGAAGTTGTAGCCTTCGTTGCGCAGCAGGGTTGCCGCATTGCGCAACTGACAGGGTTCAACGGTAACAACAATGCAGCCGTCAACGGTTTCGACCTTTGCCGTTTCCGTAGCGTTCAGTTTATTTTCCAGCGTGTTCATTTTCCTGTAACGGTTTATTGTTATCGGTAAGTTTAAAGAAGTTCTGTACCTTGATTTTGCGTGCCATCTGCATCATTCCGTAGAGCATTGCTTCGGGACGCGGCGGACATCCGGGTACGTAAACATCGACGGGAATAATCTCGTCCACGCCTTTCAACACGTGGTATGAATCCTTGAACGGTCCGCCGCCGATTGCGCAACTGCCTACCGCCATTACGTATTTGGGTTCAGCCATTTGGTCGTAGAGACGTTTGAGCACGGGCGCCATTTTGTGGACAATTGTGCCGCAAACAAAGATAACGTCCGCCTGACGCGGGCTGTTGCGTGTAACTTCCCATCCGAAGCGGGCAAAGTCGGCTCGTGCCGCGCCCACGCACATAAACTCTATTCCACAGCAACTTGTGGCAAAAGTAAGTGGCCAGACGGAGTTCGAGCGTCCCCAGTTGATAAGGTCGTTCAGTGCGCCAACGAAGATGTTTACGCCGTTGCGTCTCAGTTCTTCGACGTATTTTTCGAGGTATTCGTTATCGTTAAAATCCTCGTACTTCATATTGCGAATGTGAATTCCTTTTACTTCCATGTTGAGATTAACTGAATGATTGATTAACTGATTAACTGAATGATTGATTAACTGTGTATTCCTTTTACTTCCATTTTAGCGCTCCTTTTTTCCATGTATAAACAAGTCCGAATGTGAGTATTACCATAAAAAATCCAACACATGCCAGCCCTTCCGCACCAAGTTCGCGAAGTATCACAGCCCATGGGAAGAGCAGCACCGTTTCCATGTCGAACACCAGAAACAGTATTGCAAAGAGATAGTATCCAACGCGAAACTGCATCCACGAGGTGCCGCGTGTCGGGATACCGCATTCGTATGTTTGACCTTTGAGTTTGTTTCGGGAATGAGGCGCAAGCAATTTTGCAAGCATTAACGCAATTCCCACCAGAAACATTGCCGTAAGGACGGCTACCAGAAACATTGCCGAGTTATTCATCTTCCGTATATCGATATATATGTTTGAATTACGTTGTTATTTAACGTAATTGCATCCTAAAAAAACGCCGCAAAAGTAGGGCATTATATTTTAATTCGCAAATCGGTGGTCAATGGGCGGTGGTCGGTGGTCAGCGCCTGCGGCGGAAAGTCCCTGCGGGACTTGCTTGTGCGACGACAAGCTGCATCAGCATAAAAAACAGCACCTCAATCTTTTTTTCTACCCCTGATCCGGCTAAATCTTTTTTTGAGGTGCTATATTTATTTAGTGTTCGTCCGAAAACTCGAATACACGCAATCGCCGTCCCGTCAGGGACGGAATGTGAAATTTGTTGATTTAAAGTGCAGTCCCGTTGTTCGGACGAGGCGGTGCCTCGTCCGGTTTATCTTGGCAGGCTGCGCCTGCCAACAAAGGTGCAACTGCAGGCACAGCCTGCGTAGATAGAGTGGACAAGGTAGAACCTTGTCCCAACAGCCGTGGCGGGGTCGCTGCCGCAGGCTAAAGCCAGCGGTCAATAAAGTGCCGTCCCTGCGGGACTTTTGATTGCTATGACGTTCATTTCATAATAATAGTCTAATAGATATTTTATCAATAGTACCTCAAAAAAAGATTTAGCCATTTTTTGAAAAGCCCGCCTGCTTTTTTGAAAAGCCCGCCTGCTTTTTTGAAAAGCCCGCCTGCTTTTTTGAAAAGCTCGCCTGCTTTTTTGAAAAGCCCGCCTGCTTTTTTGAAAAGCTCGCCTGCTTTTTTTGAAAAGCTCGCCTGCTTTTTTTGAAAAGCCCGCCTGCTTTTTTTGAAAAGCTCGCCTGCTTTTTTTGAAAAGATCGCCTGATTTTTTTGAAAAGCTCGCCTGCTTTTTTGAAAAGCCCGCCTGCTTTTTTATAATGATCCCTGATTTTTTATAATGATCCCTGATTTTGTTTTATCAGGTATTCAATACAGTATTCATAATTTATTATTACTTTTGCGCCTTCATAATTGCAGATTTTTCGTCGGATTATTGAGCTGATGGCGGTCTGTAATGTAAGATTATTAATATATTAGATAATTTTAACTGCTTATATATGCAAAGTGAAACATTATTAAAACCCGACCTTTTGTTTGAAACAGGCTGGGAAGTATGTAACAAAATCGGAGGGATCCACACTGTTCTCACATCAAAAATTCGCTCGCTGGCGGCGACGGAGTGTACGCATGTGTTTATCGGTCCCGACCTCATTACCGAAAACGAAATCAACGCCGAGTTTATCGAAGATTTCAACGTGTTTAAGGCTTGGAAAAAGTACGCCGCCGACGGCGGTATTGGCGTCCGCATCGGGCACTGGAACGTGGAAGGCAAACCAATGGTCTTCCTTGTTGATTATGCCCGTTTCCTTGCCGATAAGGATAAAGTTTTCAGCCGCTTTTGGGAAGATTATCGTCTCGATTCTCTCTCCGGACGTTGGGACTATGTCGAAGCCGCCCTCTTTGGATATGCCGCAGGTAAGGTTATCGAAAGTTTTGTGGGCTTCAATAAAGCCTTTGCCAAGAAAACCGTTGCACACTTCCACGAATGGATGTCGGGAGCGGGGCTACTCTATCTGCGCCGGCACTGCCCAAATATTGCCTGCGTCTTCACCACCCATTCGACCATTGCCGGTCGCTGCATCGCCGGAAACGGCTTGCCGCTCTACGATAATAATATAGTATATGACCCCGATAAAATCAGTTTCGACTTCAATGTACGCGCACGTTTTTCGCTTGAACGGACTGCCGCACGCGAAGCCGACAGTTTTACCACCGTCAGCGAAATTACCGCCAACGAGTGCATGCGCTTTCTGGGTCGCAAACCATTAGTTACGCCCAACGGCTTTGAAATAACCCGTCGGGTGGAAGTCGAAGGACGGGGCAGGGCGGTGATGCGCAGGGTTGCCGAAACGCTGCTCGACGTTCAACTGTCGGACGGAACAATCTTTGTTGGCACCAGCGGACGCAACGAATACAAAAATAAAGGTATCGACCTTTTTCTGCGCGCACTGGGCAAAATCAACCGCAACGCGACGTCCAACGAAAAGGAAATAGTTGCCTTTTTGTTTGTGCCAGCCGGCTCGCACGGACCCTCGCGTGAACTGCTCCACAATTTGCATAATCAGCAGAACAAAGTGGCAATTAGTAACCGATATCTCACACATAATCTCGAAGACTTGTACAATAACCGCATCCTGCAATCGATTGCGGAAAACGGTTTGAGCAATGCGGCGGAGGACAGGGTTAAAATCGTCTTTGTTCCTTCCTATATCAATGGACACGACGGAGTGTTCGACCTTCACTATTACGACCTGCTTGCCGATTTGGATCTGAGCGTATTCCCCTCGTACTACGAGCCTTGGGGATATACTCCGGTGGAAAGCGTTGCTTACGAAACGCCAACTATTACAACCACTCTGGCAGGCTTCGGTATCTGGATAAAGAATGAATTTCCGCACAGCCGCGCCGTCGAAGTGCTGGAACGCAACGAAACCAACGCCGACGAAGTGGTGGACAGGCTGGCTGAGCGGATTGTAGCACAGTCGATGCTGGGGGCTGACGAGCGTGCCGCTATTAAGCAGGACACACGCAAGATTCTCCCCAACGTGTCGTGGAATAGTTTTATAAAATACTATCAGCAGGCATATTCCGACGCCCTGCGCAAATCGGTGGAACGATACAGCGCTCACAGCACAATCGACGCCGACGAAGCCGCGCCCTGCGTGGCAAAGCACAGCGAAAATGCCAACTGGCACAGCATGATTGTTCTGCGCAACGTGCCGGAACGTCTGCGCACACTCGACGAACTGGCAAAAAACCTCTGGTGGTCGTGGAATCAGGACGCCGTCAATCTGTTTAAGTCTATTGACGAAACGCTGTGGAAAAAATCGGAATACAACCCTCTGCTGATGCTCGACAAGGTCTCGTATCAGCGCTTTGTGGAGCTGGAAAACGACGAAGAGTTTGTGCAACGACTCAACTCGGTTTATAGCCTGTTTACCGACTATATGAACGAAAAACAGAACGTTGCCCGCAAAAGCCGTATCGCCTATTTCAGCATGGAATACGGGCTGCACTCGTCGCTGAAAATATATTCGGGCGGGCTGGGCATTCTGGCAGGCGACTATCTGAAAGAAGCCAGCGACAAAAAAGTGAATATGGTTGGCGTGGGGCTGTTCTATAAATATGGTTATTTCAAACAGAAACTCTCGTCGTTGGGCGACCAAGTTTCGGAATATGAACCTCAACAGTTCGACAAAATCCCTGTCACTCCGGTGAGAGACGATGACGGCAACTGGAAATCAATAGAAATTGCCTTCCCCGGACGTATCCTTCATGCACGCATCTGGCGGGTGGACGTGGGACGGACGGAACTCTATCTGCTTGATACCGATATCGAAATAAATATCGCCGAAGACCGCCCCATAACGCATCATCTCTATGGAGGCGACTGGGAAAACCGTCTGAAACAGGAAATCCTTCTTGGCGTGGGCGGTATCCGTCTGTTAGAAAAAATGGGTATCGAAGCCGACGTGTATCACTGCAACGAAGGTCATGCAGCAATGATTGGCTTCGAACGCATACATTATATAATGCGTCGTCATAACCTCAAATTTTATGAGGCAAAGGAAGTTGTTCGCGCCTCATCGTTGTTTACAACGCATACGCCCGTGCCTGCCGGACACGACGCTTTCGACGAAGGGTTGCTGCGCAAATACATCCCCCACTATCCCGAACGCTTTCACGTGTCGTGGGAAACCATTGTTGCACTGGGACGAATGACCCCCGATAATACCACCGAAAAATTCTCGATGAGCTGCCTCGCCGTAAACCTGTCGCAGGAAGTGAACGGCGTGAGTATGCTGCACGGCAAAGTTACCCGCGATATGTTCGACCGGATGTTTCCGGGATATTTGCCCGAAGAACTGTTTATAGGATACGTTACCAATGGCGTGCATTTCCCAACCTGGACTGCCCCGATATGGAAACGTCTCTACTATGCTACCTTCGGAGCAGAGTTTGCCAATCATTACTACGACAAAGCCTGCTTTAAAAATATCCAAACAGTGGACGATACGGTTATCTGGTCGATAAGAAACACTCTACGAGGTAAACTGACGTCGTATATAAAGGAGTGGCTGTCGAACAAAAACGATATAAACTACTACTCGCCCCGCGAAATAGTGGAAATAACAGAAACCCTCGACCCCAACAAACTAACCATAGGCTTTGCCCGCCGCTTTGCCACCTACAAACGGGCGCATCTGCTGTTTACCAATCTCGACAGGTTGAGCGAAATTGTCAATCATCCGCAACGCCCCGTGCAGTTTGTGTTTGCAGGCAAAGCACATCCCGCCGACAAAGCCGGTCAAGACCTGATAAAGCGGATAGTGGAAGTATCGAAATATCCACAGTTCCTTGGCAAAATACTGTTTCTCGAAAACTATGATATGGAACTTGCCGCCAAAATGGTGCGCGGAGTGGATATCTGGCTCAACACTCCCACACGCCCTCTGGAAGCCTCCGGAACAAGCGGTGAAAAAGCAGTGATGAACGGAGTAATGCATTTTAGCGTGCTCGACGGATGGTGGGTCGAAGGCTACGAAAGCGACGCAGGCTGGGCGCTGTCGATGGACCCGGTATATGCCAACAACGATTTTCAAAACGAACTCGACGCAGAAAATATTTACAGCATTATCGAAAACGATATTGCCGAACTCTACTATCAACGCAACGAAGAAAATATCCCCAACTTGTGGGTGGCATACATCAAAAACTCTATCGAAAAGGTGGCGTCGAACTTCACCACCAACCGAATGATGAACGATTACGAAGAACGATATTACCAAAAATTGGAAAAACGGTCGAAAGAGATTGTTGCCGACGATTTCCGCCTTGCCCGCGAAATTACCGAATGGAAACGAAAGGTGATGCGAGAGTGGGAAACGGTGGATGTGATTGAAGTCAAACGTCCCGATATGGGCAAAGAGCCAATCCTTCTCGGCAAAGAGTACGAGGCGCGAGTATCGCTGTCCACCGGCTTCCTTGCCGCCGGTGATATCGGCGTCGAAATACTGCTTGCCGAACAGCAGGGCGATCGCCTGCATATAGTGATGCAGCGCGAACTCGATATCGTGTCGAACAAAGCCGGCGCCGCAACCTACAGCATCAAGTTTGCGCCCGCCGTCTCCGGCACTTTCCTATCGGCAATACGTCTCTATGCCAAACATCCGCACCTGCCCCACCGACAGGACTTCTGCTTAGTGAAGTGGGTGTAGGAATTGACGATTTTGGATTGACGATTTTGGATTGACGATTTTGGATTGATGATTTTGGATTGACGATTTTGGATTGACGATTTTGGATTGACGATTTTGGATTTTGGATTGACGATAGGTCTTTTGGAGAGTTTTCAAGATAAGAAAATTTCTACCATTCAGGAGTTATTATTTTCGAGGTTCAAAAGTTGAATTAGTATCCGTCCGAAAACTCGGATACACGCAACCGCCGTCCCGCAGGGACGGAATGTGGAATTTGTTGATTTAATGTGCAGTCCCGTTGTTCGGACGAGGCTGTGCCTCGTCCGGTTTATCTTGGTAGGCTGCGCCTGCCAACAAAAATGCAAGAGCAGGCACAGCCTGCGTAGATAGAGTGGACAAGGTAGAACCTTGTCCCAACAGCCGTGAAAGGGTTTGCTGCCGGAGGCTAAAGCCACCGGTTAATAAAATGCAGTCCCTGCGGGACTTTCCGCCTCAGAAATCCGACGGCATTTCAATAGGGCGCGATAAATCGCGCCCCTACGGCGACGCAAACAATCCTGCCAATCTTGTAAATCTCCTGACTTTGACAATGCGACACCCTAAAAATTTTTCCAGAAATTTTGGTCGAAAAGTTGGGCGACAGATTTGTGTTTTGCCGTCAGGAGCATAGTTTTTGTCATCGTCTCACCACTGAGCGGCAGTTTGATTTTTATT
>JAITIA010000139.1 GCA_031279695.1 Prevotellaceae bacterium
AAAATTCAAAATAAGTTCTATGTTCCAATTGAAAATTCAGGAATAAAATTTATTTCCGAAACAGAATATAATATTTTAGCTACCTCCGGTTCAACGGCTTCCCGCAACACCGGCGCCCATCCCGCCGAACCCGAAATGGTTTTTGTGAAAGGCGGTTCCTTTCTTATGGGCTGCACAAGCGAGCAGGACAACTGCGATGAAGATGAACGCCCTGCCCACCATGTTACGGTTTCCGATTTTTATATTGGAAAATACGAAGTTACGCAGGCGCAATGGGAGCAGCTTATGGGGACAAACATCAGGCAACAGCGTGACAAATTCCAACGAAGGGCGAATATTTTTGGAGAAGGTTCTAACTACCCGATGTATTATGTTTCGTGGGACGAGGCGCAAATGTTTATTGAGCGGCTCAATGCGGCTACCGGCAAGCGCTATCGCCTGCCCACAGAAGCAGAATGGGAGTATGCTGCACGCGGCGGCAATAAAAGTAAAGGATACAAATACGCGGGCAGCAATTCTTTGGAAAACGTAGCATGGTTTTACGACAACAGTGGCCGCAGTACGCATCCTATCGGGACAAAAATGGCAAACGAACTCGGCATTTACGACATGAGCGGAAATGTCAGGGAATGGTGTTACGACTGGTATGGACTTTATAGCAGCAATTCCCAAACCAACCCGACAGGCGCCGGTTCCGGCTCTTCCCGCGTCTCTCGCGGCGGGGGTTTGTTCCATAATGCGCAGAAATGTCGTGTTGCTTGTCGCGATAAGTTGCCAAGCATTCGCTACGACAATTTGGGCTTCCGGCTTGTCCTCAGTTCAGAACAGAAAGAAAGCGCTACCTCCGGTTCAACGGGAATGGCACAAGGGCAAGTGTTTGAATTTGAAGTGCCAAATAAGAACAACCTGGTGATGATAATGGCTGAAGCACGTCATGTTTTTCAGTTTGATTTTAATGACAATAAATTAATTCATAAACATATTGCATTTCCTTCTGATAGTAAAATTATTGACACATTGGATACTTTCACTATTTTTGCAATAGCACCTCGTAATGAAACAACTCCAGTATTCTCAATTTCGTTTGGCATACAGAAGGGAACAAATAAATATAGTTGTCTTTTTTTTGACACACTACAAGTAACTGATAAAATGCCAGCATTTATGGGCATATTTCCATTTAACTCTCAAGGAAATAATATAGATTTTGATAATGGTAATGAGTATCATTTGGGGAGTGATGATTATAAATTTATAAATGCAGAGCAATTTAAGAAGTTACAAGAATATGTAGATAAAAGAAAGCAATCCAAATCTCAATCCACCACCCCTACTTCCTCCACTGCTCCGTCCGCCACCTCAAAGCCCCAGTCAAGCGCCGCATCCTCCGCCAGCTATTTAACCACAGACGGGACAAATTTCACCTTTGATTCCGACGGAATAAACGGACTGCCAATAACAGTTTCAACCGACGGCAGTTCGTGGGAGGTATCGCTTTTGCCCTCATGGTGTTCGGTAAAAGATAAAACAGGTAATTCTTTTCGGCTTGTTGTCAATCCCAATTCGGGAGCCGCCCGCAGCGACTGGTTTAAAGTAAAGTCGGGCAACAAGGAAGTGCGAATTGAGGTGAAACAAACCGCAGGGAAACAAACTACAGGAACAAAAGGCACTTCGGCACAAATTGAAAATATCTGGGTAGATCACAATTTTTCGTGCGGTTATAATAGGAAATGTCTAAAAATACATATCAAATTTACTGTTAATGGTATGCTGCATAAACAGGGACACTGCAATGCGTACTTCTCTTTTCAAAACGGCAATAAACTCATAGATTCTAACAGACAGTACAGGGCTACAGACGGGCAGGTTAGTGTTGGCGAAAGTTTTAAACCTTCTCACGAAAGTGCTGTTTTCAACGACTTTGCATTGGTAATTCCTCACGATGAATTTCATTTGGGGCGAGGCTCTTATTATCTGAAATTCTATGTGTGTATATTTGATAACAACGGAAATCAGATAGCCACATCAAATTATGTGGATTTCACTTATAATTATTAACATTTTTCATACTCGTGTTGGGTTTTAATCATATCGTCAGGTAAATTATTATAAACTTGCGACTTTTTTCAACCGCAAGGAACGCAAAGTTTACGCAAAGTACGCAAAAAACCTTGCGTCCCTTGCGGATTCTTTGCGCTCTTTGCGGTAAAATATCTTAAACGAACAAATGAAAAAAATATTCATTTTCATTGCCTTAACAGTTCTTAGCCTGGCATGGCTCTGTTACAGCGTCCGGCAGTACAGCGAATATGTGTTGCTCTATGCACTGCTGTCTATCGCAGGCTATGTGTCGTTTTTTATCACGCTTTACCGACGGCTGAAAAAATTTCGCTTCATTATGCGTCATATAGAAAAGACAGCAGCGGCAATCGGGCTGATTGCTCCTCTGCTGTTTTTCGGCTACATTTTAGTGTTGTATGTTTCGTGGCAACGGTTCGACTGGCATTTGTATATCGATAATCAGACAGATAAAGAGGTGTATTTCACTGTTAACGGCGAGGCGTTTTATATATCGGCGCACGATGTCTCCACATGGGTTCCGTTCAAGTTTCACGCAGAAAAACTGCAGATAATGTATAATGGCAAAAATTATGTATTTGACACGTCGGGCAATTATCTTTTTAATGTCGATTCCGTTGGCAGTTATTACATTATCAGGCATGAAGTGGAATACCGGTATGAGGATATAACTTATACATTCGGTGAAAGCACCTATACAGTCCATTCTAAAATATCCGGTTATCCGTCGGGATTTGCCTTAACCGACAGCATTACGGATACAATTCGCAATCAGCAATTTATCCTCCTGCCACGTTCTTATTTCAATGACTGGTTTCGATATCCCGAATACATCTGTTTGGGCAAAAAAACCGACAAAAAAACAGGCAGAACCACATACCAAAAGCCCGAATTTCTGCATTCCATTCAGCGCATACCCGAATATGACACAATCCCTCATTCCGTAAAAAAGAGTTATAATGGAAAGAGTACGGGAATTTATACAATCCCTTAAATTAAGGTTAAGGCTATAGTTTAAAATAATATTGTTTCAACAAATACTCCGTTAGGAGTTTCATATCAATAGAATATTAATATGTCCCCGCAATATGGAACTCCGTGCGGAGTTCCACCGCTTGTGATATTCGGATGTTTCTATTGATATGGATGCCCTGACGGGCAAAAAACAACACAATTGTAAACT
>JAITIA010000041.1 GCA_031279695.1 Prevotellaceae bacterium
AATATCTATTGCGGCGACTGCTTTGTGTTTGAAAAAGTCGTTGAAAACAGCCATAAGCCGACAGTTGCATTTTTAAATCCGCCTTATGATGTTGGCAATGCGCGTCAAATGGAATTTATCGAACACGCATTAAACGCAGTTTCCCCGCAAAACGGCAGAGTTGTAGCCATTGTGCAGATGAGTTGCGCCATAAAAAACGAAAAAGAATTGATAGCCGTTAAAAAGCGAATTTTGGAAAAGCACCATTTGAAAGCGGTGCTGTCGATGCCCGATGAACTTTTTAATCCAACGGCAAGCGTTGTATCGTGCGTAATGATTTTTGAAGCAAATAAAGTACATCAAGGGCGTAAAACATGGTTTGGTTATTTTAAAGAAGATGGTTTTGAAAAGCGCAAACAAAGAGGACGAATAGATGCACGCGGCAGGTGGCAAATTGTGAAACACAAATGGCTTTCGGCATATCATAATTTTGATGAGATTGCGGGACTGTCCGTAAAACAGGAAGTAAAAGGCGACGACGAATGGTGCGCGGAAGCGTATATGGAAACAGATTACTCGACGCTAAATCAAACCATTATAGAAAGGAAAATAAAAGATTATTGCGCATATAAGTTTTTGAGCGATACAAAAATCAAAATTGTTTCTTTGCCTGAAATACGGGATTTTGTGATTGACAAAATGCAATTAGTTAAATTAACTGATATTTTTGATATTAAGCAAGGAAAAAGTTTGGAGTTGATAAATTGCGAAGAATATGAAGACGGATTTTGTTTTATTTCCCGCACTTCTACTAATAACGGAATCGCTGCTCGTGTGAAAGAATTGGATTATTTGGAACCGATGTCGGCAGGCGCAATAACAGTTGCTCTAAGCGGTTCTGTTTTATCTTCTTTCTATCAGGAAGAACCGTTTTATACAGCGTTTCATATTGCTTGTTTATATCCTAAAATAGAACTTACACAAGAAGAAATGCTGTTTTATTGCGCAATAATTGAGCATAACAAATACCGGTACAATTTTGGCAGGCAGGCAAATAAAACACTGAAACATATATTAGTGCCTCAAATTAAATAAAAATACATGACGGAATTTGAAAAAGACATGTTGTTTGAATACATTTCAGATTTAGTATTGCAAGGATATATTGCCGGTTATGACCCCAATTGGCAACTTTCTTTTATAGATATTTCACATTCGGAAATTAGTGAAGGAACAGTAAAACACATTGCCCAACAAATAAAAGATTGGGTAAAATCAGGTGAAATACAAGAAGATTATAAACAGGGTTGGTGGTATTTAGGGATGTGAAATAAATTCCATGCTCTTGGAAAAAAAAATTTTCCTGCGGTGGAAAGAAAATTTTCCTGCGGTGGAAAGAAAATTTTCCTGCGGTGGAAAGAAAATTTTCCTGCGGTGGGAAAAAAATTTTCCTGCGGTGGGAAAAAAATTTTCCTGCGGTGGGAAAAAAATTGCTTGTAGTTGAAAAATAATATGTAATTTTGCAATCTGAAATTAAAAATTTATTGATATGGACAATATTTTCAGTATCGGACACGGAGTTAAAAACATCGAACTGTTTCTGCGGGAATTAAAAAGTTTCGAGATATACATTTTGGTTGATGTTCGGTCGATACCGTATTCACGACGCAACCCCGTATTCAATACCAAAACGCTTGAAACAGAACTCGCAAAGCAAGGTATTAAATATGACTATTGGGGCAACGTACTCGGAGGCTTCCCAAAAGATGTTTCCTGTTACGACGCTAATGGCAAAGTCGATTACGAAATTCTTAAAACCAAAGAATTTTTTCGCAAGGCTATCGAAAATCTGGTTATTGTTGGCAAATTCGGGAATAATATCGCGCTGATGTGCAGCGAAAGCAATCCGGCGCAATGTCATCGCGCCAAACTGATTGGGATGGAGTTGTTGCCTTATAATATAATTGTACGACACATAGTTGGGGAAGGCAAAGAGAAAGACCAAAAACAGGTGATGCTGGAACTGACCGCCGGAAAAGGCACTGCCAACCTTTTTGGACATACCGGTTTGCGTTCTCGAAAATAATTTATCTGCAAAAAATATCTCAAAAATGAACCGAGTACTCATTGTGTCGAAAACAAGAATGACAAGCAGAGCCGTTTGTGTTGGCGGCGTCGATTTGGACAATCGAAAATCGCTCCGGTTGCTTTATTGGCAAGGGCAACAAGAATCGTTTACCGATTGCCCGTACAATATCCGCGATATTTGGGAAATGGACTATCGCCACGAGCCGCAAAGCCCGCTTCCGCATTCCGAAGACGTTTGCGTTACCGTACGGAAAATCTACGGACGGCTGTCTGCCGAAATTCGGCTTATTGATATTCTGCAAAAACTTAATTTTCAAATTTATCGAGACGATATTCGCAACACTTTTGAGGCTAAATTGCAGGCTACCGACTCAGGAATTTTCTATATTTCGCATCTGGCTATCCCTTATCGCAGTACTTGCTTCTGGATTTGCGACCGCAATCTGTGGCGAAACGACGTCAATCAAAAAATCCGTTTCCGATACGACGACGGCTCGCGCATTTGGGGCTATCATATTACTTATGTTGGCGTGGAAGAGCGCCCTCCGCAAATTATTCCGCAAAACACTCTGCTCCGACTCTCTTTAGCGCGCTGGTGGGCGCCCGACAGGTCGAAAGAGGCGGAACGATGCTATCTACAGTTCTCCGGATGGTACGATTTGCCCTGAACTGTTGTTATTTGCGTGCAGTTTTTTGCCGACTGTTCTCTCAAAATAAAAAAGTGTGCTGCTAAAAATTTTGTTGAATTTTTAATGCGTCGACTCTGACAAATCCCTCCCGTTTTTTCATTTTCAAATTAAATATTTACCTTTGCACCGCTATTCTGTAAATAGAATTTATGATTGATAAGACAGTTAAATTTGATATAGAAACATTTACCGACGGCGAGAAAGCAATTTTGAACCGTTATTTTACCAATACCGACAAGGCGGTTTTCGGATTAATCAACCTTCCCGACGTTGTGAAAGGCGCATTGTTTGCCCGATACAGCCGGTCGGGAAAGTCGTTGCGACGTTTGTTTTTAGACGAGTTTTATACCGGCGTGTCCAATGCGCAAAAATCGGTAAATGTTGATGTGGGAATACACAGAGCCTCATTGCTTTACGACAGAATGATTCTTGATTTTGGCGATGATTCCGTTGCGCAGCTTGGAGGCGCTCATATTGCCTGTGAACAGGTTTCCAACGTTTTAACCAAAATCCTTGAAAAGGGACGACTTGCCGCATATCTCGAACAAAGCACACGTTATATATATTATAACGAAAAAATCGACGGAAAATATCGTTACATGATTCCGCCGGAAATTGCTGACAGCAAGCACGAAAAAGAATATTGCAAATATATGGATTCACTGTTCGACACATATACCGAAATTCAGCGGCAAATTCTTCCCGTGTTGGAAAAAAAATATCCGGCAGGCGAACAGAGCGAAAGAGCATGGAAATCAACAATAAAAGCCAAAGCCTGCGATATTGTCAGAGGCTTGTTGCCGGCTGCTACAAGGTCGAATCTCGGAATATTTGCCAACGGTCAAACATTTGAATATCTGCTGATAAAAATGTTTGCCAGCAACAATGCCGAAGTGATTGCTTTTGCCGATATGATGCTCGAAGAATTGAGAAAAATTATTCCCGCCTTTCTTACAAGGGTCGATTTGGACGACAGAGGCAAACTGTGGAGTAACTATCTGAAAACCATTGAACAGGAACTGAAACAGACGCTTGCCAAAACAGTCGCCTGCAACCAGCCCAAACAGGAACTCAATACAGTTGAACTGATTGATTGGGACGATGATGCGCTCGACAAAGTTTTGCAGTCGGTTATATTTGAATATTCCTTTGCCTCATCGGATGAAACGGCTAACATGCTCAAAAACATGACTGAGACGGAAAAAATCGATATGTTGAAAAAATATTGTGGCAACAGAAGTAACCGTCGCCATAAACCCGGACGGGCGTTTGAAAATACCTCCTATAAGTTTGAAATACTGTCCGATTACGGCGCATTTCGCGACTTACAGCGCCACCGAATTTTAACCATTCTGTGGCAAAAACTCTCGCCCGCAAACGGTTATGTTGTTCCCTGCGAACTCGAAGAATTTCCGCAACTTAAATCGCTGTACGAAAATGCTCTGCATGGCGCAGAAAATATTTATAACAGCCTGAAAACAGATTTTGGCGACGATATTGCTCAGTATGTCATACCTTTTGCCTATCGCGTGAGATACGAAATCAGCATGAATCTGCGTGAAGCCATACATTTTATCGAACTGCGCTCGCAAAAACAGGGACATTCTTCTTATCGACAAATCAGCGTCGATATGTATAACCTGATTGCGCAAAAAGCAAAACATCAGTATTTTACTAATTGTATGAAGTTTGTCGATACCAATTTCTATGAACTTGCCCGCGAAGACGCCGAAAACCGTAAAGATTTGAAAATAAACGATAAAATAAAATGAAAATAAAAATTATAAACAAGTCGAATTTCAATTTGCCCGAATATGCTACGCCTTATTCGGCTGGTATGGATTTACGTGCAAATATCGATAAACCGGTGGTTATTCGCCCGTTAGAGAGAATTTTAGCACCAACAGGTCTGTTCATCGAACTGCCTCAGGGTTGCGAGGCTCAAATCCGCCCAAGAAGCGGGCTCGCCATAAAACACGGAATATCACTTGTTAACGCTCCCGGAACAATCGACGCCGACTATCGGGGCGAAATTAAAATAATACTTATCAATCTATCCGACAAGGACTTTGAACTTGTTCCGGGCGAACGGATTGCTCAAATGGTTATTGCCCGTTACGAACAGGTGGAATGGCTTGAAACAGACTCGCTTGCCGATTCCGACAGAGGCGACGGCGGATTTGGTTCTACAGGCGTAAAATAAAAATATCAAAACATGCAAAAAGATTATAATCAAACTATTAACGAAGCTGCAAACAGCGAATACAAATATGGCTTTACAACGGATATCGATACGGAAACAATATCGAAAGGCTTGGATGAAAACACAATACGCCTTATTTCCAAAAAGAAGGATGAACCGGATTGGCTGCTGGATTTTCGCTTGCAGGCATTTACCCGATGGCGCAAAATGAAAATGCCGAATTGGGCTTATTTGGATATTCCTGAAATTGATTATCAGGATATTATATACTATGCCGCACCCAAACAGAAAACAGATGCGGAAGGCGAAATCGACCCCGAACTGAAAAAAACTTTCGACAGACTTGGCGTGCCACTCGAAGAACAGAGAGCGCTGGCGGGGCTGTCGTCGAATGTTGCAGTGGATGCTGTAATCGACAGTGTTTCAGTGAAAACAACTTTTCGCGAAACTTTGACAGAAAAAGGAGTGATTTTTTGCTCGTTCAGCGAAGCGGTCAAAGAATATCCCGATTTGGTGCGTCGTTATCTCGGCAGCGTAGTTTTGCCGTCCGACAACTATTTTGCAGCCCTGAACTCGGCTGTATTCAGCGATGGCTCATTCTGTTACATTCCCAAAGGCGTGCGTTGCCCAATGGAATTGTCCACATATTTTCGCATCAACGCCGCCAATACGGGGCAATTTGAACGCACGTTGATTGTTGCCGACGACGAATCGTATGTCAGTTATCTTGAGGGCTGTACAGCGCCAATGCGCAAGCAGAGCCAGCTGCACGCCGCCATTGTCGAAATTGTTGTGGAACAAAACGCCGAAGTCAAATATTCGACAGTGCAAAACTGGTATCCGGGCGACAAAGAAGGCAGAGGCGGAGTGTATAATTTTGTAACCAAACGCGGAATATGCCGCGGCGACGGCGCAAAACTGTCATGGACTCAGGTCGAAACAGGTTCGGCTATCACATGGAAATATCCCTCGTGCATTTTGAAGGGCAACAACAGCGTTGGCGAATTTTATTCCGTCGCCATGACCGCCAACCACCAGCAGGCGGACACCGGTACTAAAATGATTCATATCGGCAAAAATACCACAAGCAGAATAGTTTCCAAAGGAATTTCGGCGGGTCAAAGCAATAATAGTTATCGCGGACTGGTCAAAGTGTTGAAACACGCCGACAATGCCCGCAATTTTTCGCAGTGCGACAGCCTGTTGCTGGGCAATCGCTGCGGCGCGCACACTTTTCCGTATATCGAAAATGAAAATAAAACGGCAATACTCGAACACGAAGCAACAACATCGAAAATAGGTGAAGATCAGTTATTTTACTGCAATCAGCGCGGGCTGTCGAACGAAATGGCGGTGGCTATGATTGTGAACGGATATGCAAGAGAAGTGCTTGATAAACTCCCAATGGAATTTGCTGTGGAAGCGCGTAAACTGCTGGAAATAAATTTGGAAAACAGTGTCGGTTAATTGCGTAAAAAGAACAAGGCAGAGATTGGGAGTCTCTGCCTCATTTTTGTTGAACAAACCTATGAAAAACTAACTTACACAATAATAAAACACAGGTACTATAAAAAAGTTCACAAAATGGAAAAAAATATGCAATTTTTTGAAAATTATATCAGCCTCGAAAGCGAAATTGTGAGGCTTAGAGCGGTAGAACCATCTGATATTGATTTACTTTACCTCTGGGAAAACGATCCCGAAACAAAAATCGTCGGCAACAGCCCAACCCCTTATTCCCGCTTCGATTTGGAACGATATATTCTGTCGGAAGGCGATATCTTCGCCAACAAACAGTTGCGACTGATGATTGTGCGCAAACAGGACAACGCCACCATTGGCGCTGTTGATTTGTTCGATTTTAACCCTTTACACAATAGAGCCGGAGTTGGCGTGCTGATTTACGATAAATCAAACAGAAACAGAGGCTATGCCTCCGACGCTCTTAAAATCCTGATTGACTACGCTTTTGCGGCTTTAAATATTCACACTCTTTACTGCAATGTTGCACCCGATAATCACAGCAGTTTGAAATGCCTGAAAAAAGCGGGTTTCGCAGAATGCGGACTGAAACGCGAATGGAACAAAACCCCAACCGGTCGTCAAGACGAATTGATACTGCAAGTGATTAACAAGGGATAATATGTTTATTAACAACAACTTAGCGGCGCTAAGATAAGGTCTTTGAAAAGAATGTTTATCAGGATATTTTTTATTCGGACGCTGTTTTGTCAGAAATATTCACGCTCCCAATCGGGTTTTGAATACCGAAATGCAGGAGGCGGAATATCCTATAATAAACACAGAAACAAGTACAAGCGGAATATCGGAAATAATCACCTGCACTGGATATGCATTGACCAGCATGTTTGTTCCGGGCAGTTTCAAAAAGCCGAAATATTGCTGTAAGATACATAGTATCAATCCTAATAGCATTCCGACAATAATTCCGCGAATGGTAACAAAAATGCCAACAGAGATAAATATTCGTCGAATCAGTTTGTCCGTCGCGCCCATACTTTGCATTGTTGCAATATCGTCCCGTTTTTCGGTCATCAGCATCGACAGCGAGCCGGAGATGTTGAACGACAGTATTATAACAATCAAAATCAGAATGGCATACACAATCAATTTTTCCGAACGCATCATTCGATACAGCGTTTCATTTTGCTGAAAACGTGTTTTTATCTGCATTTCGCTGCCTGCAATTGGCGAGAGTTTTTTTGCCGCCACATCGGGGTCGACGCCGGCTATCAGTTTGATTTCCATTGCCGAAATCTGCGATTTGCGGTCTAAAAGTTCCTGAACAAATTCAATGGACGCAAAAACGTATGTTTCGTCCAGATTTTTTTCTATTGCAAATATTCCTGCCGCCAGCACATCCATTGAATTTAAGGCTGTTGAAGGATTATTCAGCGATATTTTTCCTTCGCGTTTAGGAACGTGGACAAGTATTGGACGGTCGTTGTTGATGTTGTATATTCCAATTTTTGCCGCCACGCCATAACCGGCAACAAGCGATGGATAATTCTTTATAGACGTCTTAAATTCACCAACATACATATACTGACCAAGAGGCGTACCCGCCGTATAATTTGCCGAAACGCCGCGCATCAGGGCAATTGTTTGTCGATCGCCGTATTGGAGCAAAACATTTTCGTCGAGTATAAGTGTAAGATTTTCAACGTCGCCAGTCGATAGTAGTTGTTCGATTTTTGCACTGTCCACAAAAAAAGTTTTGCCCGATTTTGGCGTGATTTTCAATTCCGCATCGAAGGCGCTGTAAATCGAGCGCGTCAGATTTTCAAAACCGTTGAATACGGAAAGCACAATTATCAAGGCGGCTGTTCCACATATAATTCCTGTTAAACTGATGTGCGACACCATGTTAATAATGTTCAACGTTCTTTTTGAACGTACATATCGTAAGGCAACAAAAGCCGACAAATTGAACGGCAATATTTTTAGCCGAGACCTGTATTCTCTGTTCAGTCCCAATCGTTTCATTTTTGTTTAATGATTTCAGTATAAAAACTATAATGAAATTTATGGCTGCAAAGGTAATACTTTGTTGCCGATAAAAAAAACATATTTTATATATCTATACAAATCAAATTATTGGCGAAAAAAAATCAGAGAAAAATCAGAAGAAATAACAATAGGGTAGGGGGTGATTGAAAAAAATGTGAGGCGCTATTCAGTCACGAAATTATAAAACTATAGAATTAAGGATAGCAAGAAACAATCAGCAAAAATCAACCCAAAAATCAACCCAAAAATCACAGTTCGGACAATATTAAAAAATTATTTCTACCTTTGCAGAAATTTTTAAAGAATTAATTAAGTATTAAAATACTGACAGTTATTATGAAAAAGTCTTTTGGATTAAACTCGGCACATATCTATTTGCTCATTTTTTTACCAATATTACATTGGCTAAACATATACCTTAGTATATATAATATTCTCCGTTTCAAACTCCGATAATTTACATTATGATAAATAGACATAATTCGATAACCCTCTCCTCTTTGCAGGACATCATAAAAAAACATTTGTATGAACTTGATTCGTATTGGGTTATTGCCGAAATCAACGAGATGAAAATCAACAGCAACGAACATTGTTATCTGGAATTGATTGAAAAGGACGAAAAAACACAATATATCAAATCGCGGATTCAGGCAACTATATGGGCTTCTCATTTTCGAGCCATTAATCCTTATTTTCAAAGCCTTACAGGACAAGCCCTGAAATCAGGCATCAAAATCATGGTGAAGGCTCAAATTCAGTATCACGAACTTTACGGACTAAGTCTCAACATAACCGATATTGAACCTTCATATACGGTTGGTGAAATCGAACTGCGAAAACAGAAGATTATCAGTCAATTGAAGAAAGATGGCGTTTTTGACATAAATAAGGAACTCCCCTACCCTGTTCTGCCTCAAAGAATTGCGATAATCTCCTCAAAAACAGCCGCCGGATATAGGGATTTTATGCAGCAACTGTCGAATAATGAGTATGCTTATGTTTTTCAAACAACTCTTTTCGAGG
Organism: Prevotellaceae bacterium; assembly: GCA_031279695.1. Classification (GTDB taxonomy): domain Bacteria; phylum Bacteroidota; class Bacteroidia; order Bacteroidales; family UBA932; genus JAIRLF01. The sequence continues at coordinate 9,517 of JAITIA010000041.1, forward strand.
CTGTGATGCAGGGCGCCGGCGCCGAGAGTTCAATTATTGCTGCATTTGAAGAAATCTACAAAAATCATCAATTGTTTGATGTTGTGGTTATTATCAGAGGAGGAGGCTCTCAAACCGACCTTTCATGTTTCGATTTGTACGATTTGGTTTATCACGCAACTCAGTGTCCCCTACCCTATTTGACCGGCATCGGACACGACAAGGACGTCAGTATTTTAGACATGACGGCGCACAAAATGCTGAAAACGCCAACCGCTGTAGCCGATTTTCTTGTAAATCATTTTGTTACATTGGAACAGACTATTCTGGATTATGAAGACAGATTACTTGAAACGGCTGATATTAAGATAAATCAGCAAAAGGAAATGCTCGTCGCATTTTACAGTCGATGCAAAACTCACCTGAACAACATGGTTTACAGAGAAAAAATGCTGTTATCCAGCGTATTACCCGATAAAATCAAAAATCTTTCACATCAATTAATCGAACGCAATAAACTCAAAATCAAATCGATGGAAGTTCAGGTAGAAATGCTTAATCCCGAAAATATTTTGAAAAAAGGCTATTCCATAACTCTGTTCAAAGGAAAACGAATAAGCGCCAATACACAAATATCTGAAAATGACGACATAGAAACAATATTATCAAATATTAAAATAAATTCAATTGTAAAAAAAACAGAATATCATGAAAGAAATGACTTATGAGCAGGCAATGTCCGAAATAAAACGGATAGTTGAGAAATTAGAGAGTGATAATCAGGAAATTGACGGCATAATTGCAAACGTCAAACAGGCTGCAAAATTGATTGCATTCTGCAAAAACAAACTTCACGGAATTGAAACCGAATTAGAAGATTTGTTTACCGAACAATGAAGTCTTAAATACTGATACACAATAAAATGACCCTTCTTGTACTGCTTGGTCCTACGGGAATTGGAAAAACAGATTTGAGTATCGAATTGGCGAAATATTTCGATACGGAAATTGTTTCAGCCGATTCGAGGCAGATATACAGGGAATTGGATGTGGGAACAGCGCCGCCAAGTCCTCAACAACTTGATTGTGTGAAACATCATTTTATCAAATCGCGCTCGATTGCCGACGAATATACTGCCGGAAAATATGAGTTCGACGCTTTGGAAACCATAGATAAAGTGTTCATACAAAACGAATTTGTATGGCTTGTGGGCGGATCGGGACTGTATATCGACGCCGTTTGCAAGGGCATCGACAATATTCCGCCAACCGACAGCGCTTTGCGTATCGAACTTGTTGAACGTTATAAAAATGAGGGAATTGAAAGCATGAAACAGGAACTTCTGCGACTCGACCCCGATATTTGCAATCTTATCGATATACGTAATCCTCAACGCATAACGAGGGCGTTGGAAGTTTGCCTCACTTCGGGAAAACCATATTCCGCGCTGCGGAAAAACTTTGAAAAACAGCGTCCGTTCAACATTGTGAAAATCGGACTGGAAATGGAACGCGAAATTTTATACCGCCAAATTAACCAACGTGTTGATACAATGATGAATCGCGGGTTATTGAACGAGGTCGAAAATCTTTATCCGTTTCGGAATTATAATGCGCTGAAAACCGTAGGTTACAGGGAATTATTTGATTTTATTGACGGAAAAACCAGTCTCGACGAAGCAATTGAACTGATAAAACGAAATACGCGCAGATATGCCAAGAGACAGATGAGCTGGTTTGCCCGATACCCCGAAATTAAGTGGTTTAATCCCAATGATTTGAAAAAAATAATTACGGTTTTGAAAAAATAGAACTATCTTTGCAGCCTGAAACTATTATTATTATTTATATAAATGTTATAGAATTATGAGAAAAACAGTTGTTATGTTATTGATTATCGGAATGATAACATCTTTTAAGCAACAGACTTGCGCTCAAACGCCTGTCGAACAGTACAAACGCTTACAGCAAAATCTCGCATCCGGCTGGAACACATGGGATACCCGCAGTGTGCTGACGCATGTGCTGCTCCCCTGGGGCGCAGCCATTGACCTGAACCTGATGGACGCTGGCAGCGAGCGTGTAAAAACCTTTCAGATAGGCTCTCGCGAAAAAGACGCTCCGCTCATGCGTCCGGGAGCACACAGCTACGACGGGGCTTACACCGATATTTCGCTCGAATGGAACGGGCTGAAACTCCGCATACAAAGCGCTGCCGAAGGGCTGAAAAATGTAATTCTTGTTACTCCGCTCGAAGGAAACAAAAGCGGCGGACGTCTGGTTGTTGCACCTAAAGCAGTATGGTACAGAGCAATCAGAACATCAATCAAGGAAAATTCCTTTACAATGAAATTAGTTGGCGCAGAACCGGAAATGCCGGAAATACAGGGGGTTGTCAATGGCGATTATTTGGGCGAAAAGGACAGGGAAATCTACGTATCTGTCAATAAACCAGTGGTTATTGCCTGCAATGCCAATATGACGGTGGACGAAGCGAAAGCCTTTATTCGGTCGCATGCCGATGCTTTTGTTGAAAAAAACCGTCAAAAATTTGGCAAATACTACGACGTTTACAATGCCATGCAAAGCGTTCTGGCTTGGGACAATATCTATGATCCAACCATCGGACGGGTGATTACGCCGGTGAGCCGAATCTGGAATGTCGGCTGGAGTTCAAACCCTTCGATGGGCGGCTTTGTGCTGTTTTGCTGGGACACGTATTTTGCGTCGATGATGCTTGCCACTGCAAATAAAGAACTTGCATACGCCAATGCTTTTGAAATTACCGACGCCGTAACGGAAAACGGCTTTGTACCAAATTTTTATGCTATCAACGATTATAAATCGCGCGACCGTTCGCAGCCGCCTGTCGGTTCGCTGGCTGTGTGGAATATCTATCAGAAATACAAGGAGAAATGGTTTCTGGAACTGGTTTACAGCAAACTGCTGTTGTGGAACAGATGGTGGGACAAAAACCGGCAAACGGACGGGCTGCTGTGCTGGGGAAGTTCACCTTTTGCAAAAGTTACACATCGTTATTGGGAATATGCTTATGTGAATGAAACTGAGGGCGGTGCGCTCGAATCGGGATTGGACAATTCGCACATGTACGACAATGTTCCTTTCGACCGAGAAAAACACATGCAAAAATTGAACGACGTCGGTCTATCGGGCTTATATATAATGGATTGTAACCTGCTTGCTAAAATTGCCGATGTACTCAGCAAACGAACGGACGCTGCCGAACTGCGCAAACGCGCAGCCCTGTACAGCAAGAATATGAGCAAATTGTGGGACGAAAAACGTGGCTTGTACTATAATCGGCACACCGATTCGGGCGAATTAGATTCCCGTATTTCGCCAACCAATTTTTACCCGATGCTGGCGAGTGTTCCAACGCAGAAACAGGCTGAACGCATGATAAATGAACATCTTTTTAATCCCGAAGAATTTTGGGGCGAATGGGTGATTCCAACCACTCCGCGCAACGATAAGGCATTCGAGGACAATACTTACTGGCGCGGACGCATTTGGGCGCCACTTAATTTCCTTGTTTACATGGGATTGCGTAACTATAACTTGCCGGAAGCCCGCAAAGCCCTGTCGGAAAAATCGATGAATCTTTTGTTAAAAGGATGGCTTGCAAATGGCTATGTGTTTGAGAATTACAATTCGGTTACAGGAGAAGGCGCCGACGTCCCAAACAGCGACAAATTTTACCATTGGGGCGCTTTGCTCGGTTTTATTACCCTAATCGAAGAAGGTTTTTTTGAATAAAGACAAAAAAACGGGTGAAAAAGCCGGTCAAAAGCCTGTTAATGGGGCAGTGTATTTATCACATTATCTGGATAATAAAAAAAAAATTGAAGATATTGAGAAAAAGTTACTACTTTTACGCAAAATTTAGATGATGAATTTTAACTTTGACAGTCGCTTATTTTGGACTGTATTTAACAGAGCCATAGAGCATTATCACAGTATCGACAATGTCGATGCTCCTTTGGATAATCCATACGAAGAACAGAAAATCGAACATTATCTGTATCGTAAAAACTGGATTGATACGGTGCAGTGGCATTTGGAAGATATAATCAGAAAGCCTGATATTGACCCCGTTAAGGCGCTTGAAGTAAAACGGCGAATTGACAAGTCAAATCAGGATAGAACTGATTTGGTGGAATTTATCGATGATTATCTGTTCGATAAATTTAAAAACATTGAACAACAGCATAATGCAACCATCAATACCGAAACGCCGGCATGGGCAATCGACCGTCTGTCGATTCTTGCATTGAAAATCTATCACATGCATTGCGAAACGGTTAGAACAGATGCCACAGACGAACATGTGGCAGGGTGCAAACGCAGGCTCGAAATTCTTTGTAATCAGCAATCGGATCTGTCGCAGGCTATTGATCAATTGCTTGAAGATATTGCAGTTGGTAAAAAATATATAAAAACATATAAACAAATGAAAATGTATAACGACCCGACGCTTAATCCGGAATTATACAGTAAAAAACAGTAAAATTATGGCAAAAGAAGACGAAAAAAGTGTGGATAACACAAAAAATGAAAAATTTAAGGCACTACAAGCCGCTCTCGACAAAATAGAAAAAGATTTTGGCAAGGGAACAATTATGAAAATGGGCGACAAGGCAGTCGAAAATGTACCCGTTATCTCCTCCGGTTCAATTGGTTTGGACAATGCGCTGGGAATAGGCGGCTACCCCAGAGGCAGAGTTATTGAAATCTACGGTCCGGAATCGTCGGGTAAAACCACGCTGGCGATACACGCAATTGCTGAGGCTCAAAAACTTGGCGGAATTGCCGCCATTATTGATGCAGAACATGCTTTCGACCGTTCGTACGCCATCAAACTTGGCGTAGATGTTAATACTCTGCTGATTTCCCAGCCCGATCACGGCGAACAGGCTCTGGAAATTGCCGATCAGCTGATTCGTTCCGGCGCAGTTGATATTGTGGTTGTTGACTCCGTTGCCGCCCTCACCCCAAAAACAGAAATCGAAGGAGATATGGGCGACAAAAACATGGGTCTGCAAGCGCGTTTGATGTCGCAGGCATTACGCAAACTTGCCGGAACTATCAATAAAACAAATACTTGCTGCATATTTATTAACCAGTTGCGCGACAAAATTGGCGTGATGTTTGGCAGCCCCGAAACAACTACCGGCGGTAACGCGCTGAAATTCTACGCATCAGTCCGCATCGACGTTCGCAAAATATCCTCGCTCAAAGAAGGCGAAGACCACTGGGGCGCACGGACACGGGTTAAAGTGGTGAAAAATAAAATGGCGCCACCATTCAAAAAAGCCGAATTTGACATGGTTTTTGGAGAAGGAATATCCAAAATCGGAGAAATTATCGACCTTGGCACCGAACTTAACATCGTAAAAAAGAGCGGCTCGTGGTTCAGTTATGGCGAAACCAAACTTGGACAGGGCAGAGATGCGGTCAAAAAACTGCTGCTCGACAATCCTGAACTGTACGAAGAACTCGAAACAAAAATACGAGCGAAAATCAAAGAGGTAGAGGATATTTGACAGTATGGAATATACTTTGCAAATACAGAAACTGTTGCTGCAACTCAAAACGGTAGAGTTGCCAACCGACCGAATAGCATTGCTCAAACAGGCAATCAAACATGCTGATGTTCATAACGATACTGTATGGGGATTTGACTTGCGGCTCAACTTGATAAGAGAGGAAAAATATACTTCGCACTGCGACGAAAGTTTGCAGGCATTTACTTGGATTCTTGATACTTTCGACAATGCGCCCGGAACATTTCTCGAAAGTAATTTTCTATGGGAATACAAATGGATGCTTGGCTCGATACGTCGAAACAGTTCGATTTCGATGGAACAAATCGAAATTATTTCGGAAGACTACCGTGAACGCCTGACACGCAATGGATACAGCCTGCGCTCGTACTATACGGTCAAACTTCACATGGCGTTTTTCCTCGGTCAAATGGACGAGGCGAAAAAATATCTTGACCTGAGAAACAAGGAGATACGGGATGATATGTCGAACTGTCGAGCCTGCGAACTCGACGACGATGTTGAACTTGAACTGAGGCTTGGAAATTTCGACAAAGCAATAGTTGTTGGCAACGAAGTACTTACAAAAAAAGTAACCTGCGGACACATGCCTTTTTCCTGCTACTGTCATTGTGTGAAATATTTCCAACAGGCTGGAAACATGGAAAAAGCGCTTGAATATTTCCAAAAAGCCGAAGACGAAATGGCAGAACTGACCAACGACACTTCGCTGATTGCCGAAATTGGTATAATGCTGCGCTTTTTGACTGATTATGACCGAGAAAAGGCATGGAGATTTTTTGAACAGTATGTTCATTGGAATATCGACAGCGAGGATTATCTCGACTTTTTGTTCTCGAAAAGCGTATTGTCGCTGCTCAGCGGAGAAGGCTGCAAAACACTTAAAATAAGCCCAATAGTAGAATGGTACAGAGCCGATGATACATACGATCAGAAAAAACTGTATGACTGCTACCGGAAAAGAGCGGAGGAACTTGCCGCCGCCTTCGACAAACGCAATGGAAGTAACTGGTTTACTGAACAATTGAATAATGAAATAATTAAAATAATACAATAAAATTTACATTGAAAATGAATTTAACAGTAAAAACATTTATTAGCCTGACATTCTGCTTTTCCATGTGCTGCGCATATTCGCAGTTCGACAATACGCTTGCAGAACTCGGACTGAAAAACGCCGTCAAATCGGTACTCGAAACAGACTACCAGATAGGCGGAAACGAATCGAAAGCAGAACGTAATGTGCTGACTAAGTTTAGCGAAAACGGCTGCAAAACCGAAGAACGGCATTTCGTCCCTTCGGGCGAAATTTCGTACAGCGCAAACTTCAAATATTCGTCGTCGGGCGAATTGATGGAGGAAACGGTGAACAACACAGGTAAGGATTTTGTGAGAACGTATTCGTCGAACGCTCAAAAAATTACCATTCATATCCGCTACGAAACCGCCGCGCAACTGTCGGCAGAATATTATCTCGACGACAAAGGCAAGGTTACGCAACGAGTTGATTACGACGACGAAGGAAAAACTTTCCGAACATTCAAATATTCATATTCTTCGAATCGCTTGCAGTTGGAAACGCAAACAATGCAGGAATCGATTTTGCAGTTCAAATATGCCTACAATTCCAAAGGACGGCTGGAAAAAAAGATGGAAATGTCGCCCGCTGGAAAAACATTGCACACAGTTTCATATACTTACGATGCAAACGGCAACGTGCTTACCGAAACATCGTCGTATTCCAACGACCCCGATAAATTAGTGATACAATATAAATATATCTACGACAATCGAGGCAACTGGACAGAAAAACGGGAAAGTATGAACGGAAATCTGTTCTCGATTACTAAACGCGAAATAACATATTATTAATTAATTAAAGATAAAATATAAAATTATAAATGGCAACAACAGCTGACTTTAAAAATGGATTATGTTTCGAATATAATGGAAAACCCTGTTCGATAGTATGGTTTCAACATGTTAAACCCGGCAAGGGCGGCGCTTTTGTGAAGGTTAAAATGCGCAATCTGGAAAATGGCAGAATATTGGAAAATACATTCACCGCAGGTGAAACAATTGAACTGATAAGCATAGAACGCCGTCCGTATCAATTTCTGTATAAGGACGAAAACGGGTTTAATTTTATGCACAACGAAACTTTTGAACAAATATTATTGCCCCACGATATGGTGGACAATGCCGACCTGATGAAAGAAGGACAATATGTTGAAATGATGTTTCATGCCGACGAAGACCGCGTTCTGACCTGCGAACTGCCGCCATTTGTCGAACTTGAAGTTACTGACACCCCCCTCGGAGCAAGAGGCAATACTGCTTCAGCGTCGGTAACGAAACCAGCAACGCTCGAAACCGGCGCAGAAGTAAAAGTGCCTCTGTTTATTAATCAGGGTGAGAAAATTAAAGTAGATACAAGAACCAGAGAATATTACGAAAGAGTAAAGTGAATTTACAATTAATATTTCACCATTATTGGTAAATGGTTTGCAAATTTAACTTTGCCTTGTGTCATTTTTTTTATCAATTTATTGATAAAAAGATGAATATAATCAGCGATGAAATTCCGTTTGGCGTTTCATCGCTGTATTTGTATTTCAGTGTATCTTTCTGATTATTAATGATATATTGTTACTTTATTGAAATATATCGCCTGAAATTTTTTTGAGCAATCAAACGTTGTGGTAAAAAATTAATTTTGCATGAACTAAATATGATGTTTTCGTTTATAAAAATCAGCAATAAACAACACCAAAATCCCCCAATATTAGACTTTATAAGTAATTGAATATTATATGAATTAAAAATATTTTTTGCTGATAGAAAAAAAACAATTACTTTTGTATTTTAAATATCAAAATATTAAATTTCAAAAAAATGGAAGTATCCGAAAAAAATACAAAGGATGAAATCCTTAAAGCGTATGAAACGCTGCTAAAAAACGTTCAAAATGCAAAAGCCGACGTCCCGAAACAGGTTCAGAAAGAAAAACAGAAAAAGATGATAACTAAACAACTAACACCATGCGATTTAAACTAACACTGCAAACGGACACAAAAGCATTCGGAAACCGGTTGCCGATGAGTTATCAGTACGAGTTGAGCGCTTTCATTTACCGCGCTATTGCGCAGACTGACAGAGAGTACGCGGGATGGCTGCACGAAAACGGTTTCCGCTTCAACAACCGACCGTTCAAATTGTTTACGTTTTCACATCTTGCCATCCCTAAATATGTGATTGACAGGGAGCGCAGCTGTATCCGCATCGACAGCGAGCGGGTCGAATGGCTCGTCTCGTTTTTGCCGGAAACATCGACCGAAACTTTTATTGCCGGACTGTTTGCCGAACAGGTGTTTCAGATTGGCGACAAACACTCGGTCGTTCAGTTTCGGGTAGAACGCATCGAAGCCCTGCCATCGCCGGTATTCGAGCGGCAAATGACGTTTCGCACACTTTCGCCCGTCTGCATTCCGTTTAATTATGAGGGACAGCTATATGCAACCTATCTTTCGCCCGACAGTCCGGCAGCGCCCGCCATTGTGCTTAACAATCTGCTGAACAAATATCACACGTTCTACGGCAAACCTTACGAAGGCCATACCGGCGATTTTGCATTTCGGGTTACAAATCAGCCGAAAGCAAAACTGATAGCCATCAAAAAAGGCACGCCCGACGCCTCCAATATTCGCGGCTATATGTTTGAGTTCCAAATGACCGCGCCGCCTGAACTGCTCAAAATCATGTACGAATGTGGATTAGGCTATAAAAACAGTACGGGTTTCGGAATGGTGGAGGTTAGTGCGAATCAAAAATCGACGATTTATACAAAGAAATCTTCGGAGAACGGCTGGCGACGGGGTTCCGGAGATGATTCCTAAAAGCACGAAATCCGCCGTCTGCTCGATACAAAATACAATAGGCAAGTCCGCTATCAGGACGCCTCGTTCCGAGAATACGGCTACGGAGCAACCCTCGTAACCTTGCGATAATAGTGATTGATCGCTATTGATTAGTGTTTGTGATTAATGATCGACGCCTGCGGCGGCATTGTCCGAACTGTGATTTCAGGGTGATTTACATGTAACCTACCACTGCCTCTCCTTTGGAGAGGCAGATTTGCGGTAGCCTCTTTCTGCCTCAGCCTCTCCGCCTCGGGCATTAATCATTACTCGTTAAAAAAGTATTGTCCCTGCGGGACTGGGCGGCTCTGCTTGTCCGCTGCCGCAAGCACTAATCAATAATAAAGTATGGGGACTACGGGGCTTGGCGGATATTCCATTTTTCCGACTTTTAGTACAGACGCCAATTCGTAGAGTTCATCGTCGTTCAGGCTTCCTTCGGGAGAATTGTTGTGTAAGCATGGTTTCTCTATTAATTCGATGTAGTATGGACGCTACGTCGAGCATGTCTATCCTGCTAAAAAACTCGAAATGCAGGTTATTTCTTATTTTTTCAAACCTTATTGTTTTAATAATATGTTCTGTAATACAATTTTTTTTAAGTTTAACTTATTTATTTTTATTTAATTTCTTCTTTTTATACAATAAAAAATCTTAGCATTTTATCCGAAGTGTCCGTTGGCTGCCAAACGGAGACTTTGGACATTGTCCGAAGTCTCCGTCGTCTGCCCAACGAAGGGTTTGGACATTGTCCGAAGTCTCCGTTGGCTGCCCAACGAAGGGTTTGGACAATGTTCGAAGACTTCTCGATGATAATATCGTAAATTTTGGATATTCGGGAAAAGCAGAGGTCGAAAATCAGGAATAGAATCTGTTGATATCTATATCTTATAATATATAGTTTATAATTCTTGCTCACTTTATGTATCTTCTTAATTGCATCGTGTAATAAAAAGATTATTATTACACGATATTATACTAAGCCTATTTAGTTCGACTATGAATTATGTGTAAAATTAATATAGCCCTTATTTACAAAGTATCACTTAGTATCCAATATCAAACAAAGCAAGCGATTCTTATTAATATAATAAAATAAGTGTATTTATATGTTGATAAGAATAGTCTAAGGACGCCTTTGGGGAATAATAGTTTTATATCAATAATTGGTTTTCTCAATGATAAAAACAAAAGTTTCCATACAATTCATAATTTCTCATTCAATCACTGTGCAAAAACCGCCATTTGGAGGCAGTTTGACGCTGAGTTCATCGGTATTTGAGGCGCTTACTTCACGGATGTTGATATTGTGTAGTGGGTCTTCGCAATGGTCTTCATAGACCTTGAACGTGTGGGAGCCTTGTGGCAGGAAGTTGAGTTTGATATGGACTTCGCGTTCGGTTTCCGCGTTTATAGCAGCCAGATACCATGCCGTTCCATGTCTGCGTGCCATACAGATAAACTCGCTCGGATAGCCGTCAATAAAAATAGTCTCATCCCAGGTTGCTCGGATTTTCGTCAGCAAATCGCGTGCTGGCGATTGCAGATATGCTTGTGGACGGTCTGCCATCACTGTCCATCCCGACTCGAAGATAAAGGGCAGGGCAAGTTCGTGCGCGTAGGTTGTGGTGCGCGGATTCTCCTGACGAACAGTGAAGGTTACAGGAGTGTAGTCCATTGAACCGACGACGTTTCTGGTGAAAGGCAAGGTGCAGTTGTGCGTTGAGTTTGGACATTGTGTACCTCTCAACGTATAATATTCGGAGCCTTTGACGCCTTCGCAGGTCATTAGGTTGGGATACTTGCGACGTTGTCCACGCGGCGCCGTTTCTCCGTGGAAACTAACAAGCAAGCCATAGTTGGCGGCGTCGAGCATTGCCGAGTCGCGGAACTGCATTGCATACAGGCGGTCGCTGTTTATATAGTCTATCTTGATGCCTTTGACGCCAAGTTCGCGATATTTGCCATACACGTGATTGCGTTTTGCCTTGGTATCCAATTCGCCAATTTCGTCCCAGCCATACACATTGACGCCCCTACTGCGTGCATAATCGGTAAAGTCTTTCAACCATGCAGTTGTTTCCCATTCTTTGGAAGTTCGGAAAGGACTGCCCACTAACGAAATGTCGAACTCTATCCAGTTCCATTTCATGGCGGCAGCCAAATCGACGTAGGCTTTAAGCGTATCGATATAACTATTGGCTAAATAATTCCCCCACCACGGAAACACGGCAACGCCGGGTTCAATCCATTCGGTATTCTTAATAACCGAAGGTGGATTAAGGTTTTCCGTCAGTGTGGATTCTACAATTACTCCCAAATTATCGCCAATGAGGAATGTTCGCCACGGCGATTCGTAGCGGTTATCAACAGTGAACTGTTTCTCCGGCAAAAGTGTTTGCAACTGTCCGTTGGTAGTTTTTTGAACGGCTGTGGCTGGATGATTGAACACGCCGGCTTCGGTGAGTAGCAGCCAGCGCCCGTCGATTTCAAAAAGGGCTGGATAGCAGAGCGGCTGCTTGCCGACGTCGGCAAATGTGCGTTTGAGAAAATAATTCTCGTAGTCGGGCAGGTAATCCATCATCCAGGTCTGCGCATTTTGCGGCAGTGCGAAGCGTGTTTGCTCGGCAACTATGCCTATTTCTCCGTCTTTTTCTATCCGATAACGGAATGCAACGCCATCATTATACGCCCTGCAATCAATCTGGACGATATTTCCCTGAGCATTTCCGAACCTGAAGCGTTTTTCACGGTATCGGTTACGATATTGACGCCTTTTGCCGGTGGGGAGACTGTATGTCTCATCAACCGAAGTGGTGGAAACATCGATAAAGGTCAGTTTGTCGATAAAGGTATATGCCGAATCGATGCTCTGGACGCCTAATTCCGAAGGCGGAACAAGCACCTGCTTGTTGCAGATAATTTGATAGGAGAGGCCGCCCTGCTCGCCGACAATGATTTGCAGGGATATCCCTGTGTCCGGAGAGCAAACAACAAACCTGTTGGCATCTCCCTTGCAGGAAGATACGCCAATTATCAGCGCAATAATAATAAATCTCATCATGATTAATGGATAATAAATAATGATTAATGCTTAATAATTAATGATTAATTCATAATTATCTTCACATCCTTGGTTCTTGCTTCCGGCGTGATTGTCCACGATTGGAGTTTGCCGTTTTTGACAGTGCCTTGTATTACCGTGTTCCGACGCAAATGTAGTTTAAACGTTGCATCCCATTCGGGTATCCATGCGGGCAGCAGGAATATCTTGTCGTCCGATTCCTGTACTATCATTTTTTGCAGGGCAATACATCCCGAACCATTGTGATCTAAATCTGGCACATAATCGGGACGCTCCTTGCCAAAGAAGGGGAA
>JAITIA010000082.1 GCA_031279695.1 Prevotellaceae bacterium
AGGAGTATCCTCAACGCACTGCTGGCAAGTATCCCCTACGACGATTATGCCGGAGCTGTACGACAGCGCATAGCGCTCGACCCTCCTGACATTCAAGTCCGCGAATGGCTCTACCGCTCAACAATTCTCGCCTTCTTTCGCGGTTGCGGCGTAGCAACCGTCGCCGAAATGCACACCAATCTCGGACGCCCCGATTTGGTGATTTCGTACATCGGAAATATTTTTGTCATCGAACTGAAAGTTGCGTACAAAGCGGAAGAAGTCCCCGCCAAACTCACGGAAGCCGTTGAGCAAATTAAAACGAAAAACTACCTCGCGCCCTATCCCGACGCAATGGGGCTGGCGATGGTGATCGACGATACGCAAAGACAGATAACGGAAACCGAAACGGTGAATTGACAGAATAAAACGATTAATTATATATGTATAAAAATAAAATTTGATATGTTTACACAAGATATTTACATCAACAGAAGGAACAGTCTCAGAAAACTGTTGCCGTCGGGGGTAATTCTTTTGCTCGGACACGACGAAGCCCCGTTAAACTACGCCGGAAATACCTACCGATTCCGTCAGGACAGTAATTTTTTGTATTTCTTCGGATTGAGTTTGCCCGGAATGGCGGGCGTCATCGATATTGAAGAAGGAACGGATTGCCTGTATGGTAACGACATGGATATCGAGGATATTATCTGGAACGGCAGTCAGCCCTCCATGCAGCAGCTGGCGGCAAAAGCGGGCGTCGGCTCGGTTGCCTCGCTCAAAGATTTGAAAATCAAATTACAGCTGGTTATCCGACAGGGGCGGAAAATACATTTTGCGCCCCCGTATCGCGGCGAAACGAAAATCCGTATCGCCAACCTCATGGAAATAAATCCGCAGGGCATTGCCGACTATGTATCGCGCAAACTGATTCGGGCAATTGTGCAACTGCGCTCCGAAAAGGAAGACTGCGAACTTGCCGAAATCGAAAAAGCCTGCAACACAGGCTACGAGATGCATGTACAGGCAATGCGAATGTGCCGTTCCGGCGTGTACGAATATCAGATTGCCGGCGCAATCGAAGGCATAGCGGCGGCAAGCAACGGCGCAACTTCGTTCCCCGTTATCCTGTCGCAAAACTCCGAAATTCTGCACAATCACTCCCACAGAAACGTGCTGCAATCAGGAAAAATGATGATTACCGACGCCGGCGCCGAAACCGCCTCCGGATACGCCTCCGATTTTACGCGGACAGTTCCTGTGGACGGACAGTTCAACATGAAACAGAGAGACATATATGAAATTGTGCTTGCCGCAAACAATCATGCCATTGAAACTGCCGCTCCGGACATTCCATACTTCGACGTACATATTTCGGCAGCCCAAATTATTGCCGAAGGACTGAAAAATCTCGGACTGATGACAGGCAATATCGACGACGCCGTACAGAACGGCGCGCACGCACTCTTTTTCCCGCACGGGCTGGGGCACATGATGGGGCTCGACGTGCACGATATGGAAAGTCTGGGCGAAAAATATGTCGGATACGACGACGAAATCGTCCGCTCCTCGCAGTTTGGCACCGCATATCTCCGCTTCGGACGGCGTCTGAAAAAGAATTTCGTCCTGACCGTCGAACCCGGAATATACTTTATCCCCGCCCTGATTGCCAAATGGGAAAAAGAGAAAATCAACAGCTCTTTTATCAATTTCGACAAGGTGAAGGAGTATTGCGATTTCGGCGGAATACGGCTGGAAGATAATATTGTGATTACCGACTCCGGCTGCCGGCTGCTGGGCGCTAAACGTATCCCAATTACGCCGGACGAAATTGCGAATGTGATAAACATCAGTTGATAAACGTTTGAAAACATTAATTTAAATAGAATTTTTTACTTGATTATAAAATTGATTATCATGAATAAATGCATCTCAGGAAAAGGAATATTATTGAGTCTGACGTTTTTTGCCCTGTGTTCCTGCGCACGGAAGGGCAATTTGTGGATTGACGGAACGGTGGACAAAGTGGTGGCGGGGACGGTGTATCTCGAAAAATTTGAGAACAAATTATATCTGCCCGTCGATTCAACAAAAATAAAAAACGGGACATTTGCTTTCTCGACCACTGCGGAACTGCCGGAAATCTACCGGCTTAGAATTGGCGGAACACGGTCAGGTTTTTTTATGTTTCTCGACAAAAGTCCGGTAACGGTGAAGCTTGTCGATGGCGACAATTACCGTCAGTCGGAACTGACCGGCTCGGCGCTGCAGCAGGAATGGCTCAAGTATCTCGAAAAAGGCGACGATATTCAAATCGACGAATATATCAGAGAACATCCCGCGTCGCTGGTTGCCGCCTACGTGCTGTATCGCAACTATTCGTATCGCCTGTCGCCGGACGAAATCCGCCACAATGTGGCGATGCTCGATTCGTCGCTCTACCGTACTCAGTATGTGCAGGCGCTCAACGAATTAGTTGTTACGCTCGACAATGTTGCCGCCGGCAAACCCGCTCCGAATTTTACCCTCGCCAACGTCGAGGGCAAAGAAATCAGCCTTTCGCAATATCTGAAAAAAGGCTATCTGCTGCTCGACTTCTGGGCCTCGTGGTGCGGACCCTGCCGTGCCGAAAATCCCAATGTGGTAAAGGCATTCAACAAATATCGGGATAAGGGATTTGACATTTTTGCCGTCTCGCTCGACCGCGAACAGGAGGCGTGGACGGCAGCTATTGCAAAGGACAGCCTCGCGTGGACACATGTTTCGAGCCTTCAGTCGTGGAACTCTGCGCCAGTGAAACTCTACGGCGTCCGAGCTATCCCCTGCAATTATCTGATAGACAAAGACGGAACAATTATCGCAAAAAACCTGTTTGGCGACGAACTCGATAACAAACTGGCAGAATTGCTGAAGTAAATTACGAATTACGGGAGGTTGCTTTGCATCTTCATACGCACGTCTGAGACTCCTTCATACGCACGTCTGAGACCTAATCGTAATTCAAACAAATGGTTGTCGGTTTTTTATAGATCGTCCGAGCGTGATTTCGTCGGCGTACTCAATTTCGTCGCCGAAACTGACTCCGCGTGCAATTATCGACACTAAAACATTGCACGCAGACAGTTTTTTGTAGAGATAATAGCCGGTCGTTTCGCCCTCCATCGTTGTGCTGAGCGCCAGAATAACTTCGCGTACCCCGCTGTGAGCGGCGCGTTCCTGCAACTCCTCGATAGCAAGGTCGGAAGGTCCGACGCCCTCAATCGGGGAGATAATTCCTCCGAGAACATGATACAGACCGTTGTATTGCATGGTGTTTTCTATCGACATCACTTCGCGGATACTTTCGACAACGCAAATCGTGGAGGCGTCGCGCGAAGGGTCGGAGCAGATGGTGCAGATACTGGCGTCGGATATACTGTTGCAAATCCGGCAGCGATAAAGTTCTGTCCGCATACGGACAATGGCGGCGCTGAAACGATTGACCTGATCGACAGGCTGTTTGAGCAGATGCAGCGCCAAACGCAGCGCAGTTTTGCGACCGACACCGGGCAGGCTCGCAATTTCTTCTACTGCCTCGGACAGCAGTTTTGACGGAAGATTGGTCATAATACTTATCAAATATTTGTGTTGTGCATGTATCTCAACATACTTTTTTTATACAAAAATGCGGCATAATGCCTTGATAATATATTTCTTTAATTATATCAATATACTAAAAAAACGCATTATACGCGCCGCAAAAGTAAGCATAAAATTACGAATTACGAAGGTTAGGGAAAAGTTTGAGACGGTATTCGCCCAAAGGAACGTCCCTGAATTTAAGTCAGGATCCTTTCAGGACTTGTGAGGATTATTAAAGCGCCTCAATTTTTTCATCAATATCCCGTTTTTGACGAAATTTTTACTCAATATTTGACCTTGATTTCACAAAAAAGATGCAGCGAGCGGGGAAAATTTTACAAAAAACAAACATTTTTTTCGCCCAATAAAATTTTTATTAACTATTTATTTACAGATATTTACAAGGTCGAACTGTCCGTTTAAACCTTGTTGTCGGAAAAATTTTTTCAACAACAGACTTGTATCAATCAGAAAAACATATTACTTTTGTGGCTTTAAAACTGTTATATAACGTGAAGCTGGTCAAAATATATGGTAGCGCTGTATTTGGAATAAATTCCACTCTAATAACAATAGAAACAGGCATTTCCGCAGGAATAAACTTTCATCTTGTGGGCTTGCCCGACAGCGCCGTGAAGGAAAGTCAGCAACGTATCAGTACTGCCCTGATTGCCAACAACTACAAGATTCCTCAAAAGAAAGTAGTCATCAATATGGCTCCTGCCGATATCCGCAAGGAAGGCGCCGCCTACGATCTCCCTCTGGCTGTGGGGCTTCTTGCCGCCAGCGAACAGATTCCCGACGCCGATTTGGAAAATTATATCATCATGGGCGAACTGGCGCTCGACGGTAAACTCCGCCCAATCAAAGGCGCTTTGCCAATGGCTATTATGGCGCGTGAACGAGGTTTCAAAGGATTTATCCTTCCGGAAGAAAACGCCATGGAAGCCGCTGTGGTTGATAAACTTGACGTGTATGGCGTGAACACTCTCCGCGAAGTGGTGGATTTTTTCGACGGGCGAAACCCGATAACGCCAGTCAAAGTCAATACCCGTGAACAGTTCTACAAAAACGTTACCGCCGTTGACGTCGATTTTTCGGACGTTCGCGGGCAGGAAAACGTCAAACGGGCAATGGAAATTGCCGCCGCCGGCGGGCACAATATAATAATGATTGGTCCGCCGGGGGCGGGAAAAACCATGCTCGCCAAGCGTCTGGCTTCGATTATTCCGCCGCTGACACTGCACGAAGCGCTGGAAACCACAAAAATACACTCCGTTGCCGGCAAAATGGAACGCAATTCCGGCTTGATTTCCACCCGCCCGTTCAGGTCGCCGCATCACACAATTTCCGACGTGGCGCTGGTGGGCGGAGGCACTTTTCCACAACCCGGCGAAATATCGCTGGCTCACAACGGAGTACTGTTTCTTGACGAATTGCCCGAATTTCGCCGGAACGTGCTGGAAGTCATGCGTCAACCGCTGGAAGACAGAAAAATAGTCATCTCCCGAGCAAAATTTACAGTCGAATATCCGGCAAGTTTCATGCTCGTTGCCTCTATGAATCCCTGTCCCTGTGGTTATTACAATCATCCTGAAAAAAAATGCCTCTGCCCGCCCGGAGCCGTAAAAAAATATCTCGCACGCATTTCCGGACCATTGCTCGACCGTATCGACATGCACATTGAGGTTATTCCCGTTCCGTTTGCCAAACTTGCCGAAAGCGCTGTGTCGGAGAACAGTACCAGCGTCAGAGAAAGAGTGATAAAGGCACGTGAAATCCAGCGGACAAGATTTGAAAATAACAGGGGAATATACTGCAATGCAATGATGACTACCACTTTGCTGCGCAAATACTGCGAATTGGACGAGGTCGGCGCTAAAACCATAAAAATGGCAATGGAACGGCTGGGACTGTCGGCGCGGGCTTACGACCGCATCTTGAAGGTCTCCAGAACTATCGCCGATCTTGCTGATTCTGAAGGTATTTTGCCGCGTCATCTGGCGGAAGCAATAAATTACAGGAATTTAGACCGTGAAGGCTGGGCTGGAAGCTGAACAATTACGAATTACGATTTTTGATTTAAAAAGAAAATAATAAAGATTAGAAAAAAATGAAAAAAAGAATTTGGTTGATGATTTTTATGAGCGTGGGGCTGTGGAGTCAGGCGCAAACGGCTGACTGGAAGTTCGGTGTGAACTTTGCCTCCGGCTTGTCGTGGTCGAACGCATCGATGGACGTTGCGCCCGACGGCGCCGGCGGTATGTTCGACATAAGCATTGTTGCGGAAAAATATTTCAGGGAAAGATACGCTTTCTATGCCGGACTTTCGTACATGAATTCGAAGGCTCAAATCAAGAACAATTCTGCGGGCAATATTTCGCTAAAAACGGAAAATTTGGCTTTTGACGTGCAAAAATCGGCAAATTATAGACTACAATATTTAACAGTTCCGGTCGGGATGAAATTTGTTACACAACAATTCCGTCTGTTTTCGTATTATTTTCAGGCAGGCTTGCTCCCAGGCGTCAAAATTGGCGGCTCGGTGGCGCTGGACGACGGAGTAAGACATTCGTTTTCAAAGGATTTGAATTTGATGACCTGCGGAGTACAACTTTCGTCAGGCTGTCTGTATCCAATCATGTCCGAAAATTTTGTCAAAGGAGGCTTAATTTTTAACTATTTCTTTACCGATGCTCTTAACGCATCGAATATGAAGGCATTCCCCCTTTCGGCAGGTATAGTTTTGGGCTATGTTTTTTAAACGGGACAGTTTTATCAAGACATGAATTTTGGTTATATAGTATTAAATTGTGTTAAAAAAATTTTTTGTGTCCGTATTATATATACTTTTACGCCGAATTTCAAACATGAAAAATGTTGTATTGAAGTTAAAAATAAATAGATGTTAAAAAATTGTATATCAAAGAAATATACAAATAAATGTATTAAAAGAAATATTAATTGATAGGTATGAAGAAAAGTGTTGTTTTGTCAATTGTTTTGATGGTATTGTGCGGAATTGCATCAGCTCAAAACACCAAAAGAGCCGATAAGGCGTTTTCTAACAGCGAATATTACAGGGCGCTTCAGGAGTATCTGACTTTGGAAAACAAAGTTACAGACCCTGCCACTCAAAGCCATGTATATTTCAATGTTGCAGAATGTTACAGGCGTATGAATCAGCCACAGAAAGCCGAACCTTATTATGTAAAGGCGGTTAAAGCAGGCTACATGAGCCCTGACATCTACTTTGGCTACGGGGAAATTTTGCTCAAACAGGCAAAATATGCGGAAGCAAAAAAGAATTTCGAGATTTTTAAACGCTCCAATCCCGAAAATAAACTCGTGGACGCTAAAATCGCGTCCTGCGTGTATGCCGAAGCCAATAAACTTGAAAATCCGGCTGTTAAAATCCAGCCTATGGAAACAATCAATTCCAAAGGCAGTGAATACGGTATAGCCTATTTTCAGGAAAACCTGATTTATGCCTCCACCGGCAACCCAATAGAACAGACGGCGAAAAACGCCAAACAGGTTGATATTTCGCCGCGTACAGGCTTGCCCTATTCCAAATTCTACATGTCGATTTCGATGGACGACAACTATAATAAAGGAGAGTTGGTGGCAGGACTGAATAAACAGGACAAAACCAACGAAGGAACGTTTTCCTACGATTATGTAAACAATCTTGGATATTATACCAGATGCGACAATTCGGCAAACTCGCAGTGTTACATCTACTTTGCCAAATTTGAAAACAATCAGTGGAAAGAAATCGATAACCTGAAAATAGAAAGCCGCAAAACGCCAATCGGACACCCCTGCGTAACAAACAACGGCAGCAGAATATATTTCGTGTCGCTGATGGAAGGCGGATATGGCAAATCGGATATCTGGTACACCGACAAACTGCCTGACGGAACGTGGAGTAAACCAATTAATGCCGGACCGGAAGTAAATACTGCCGGTAACGAATTTTTTCCGTTTGTTGCCGACGGCTTCCTCTTCTTTTCGTCCGACGGACATCCGGGTTACGGAGGATTGGACATTTTTGCATCCAAAATGGATGTGAACGTCCACACAAAAGCAGTCAATATCGGCTTGCCTTTCAACTCGTCGCAGGACGATATGAACCTCATCGCAAAACACGATTTGTCGGAAACAATGTTCGTCAGCTCGCGCAGAATTGATAACAGCGACGATATTTTTCGCTTTCAGGGATTTCCCTCAACATTAAAAGCTTACGGAGTAATTTACGACTCCATAACCAAAATGCCAATGCCCGGAGTTTCTATCGACGTGAAACAGAACGGCAAAACAATCGACAAACTGACCTCCGACGAACAGGGCGGATACATGCTTTTTGTCGATCCCGATTCATCTAAGTATGAACTCTCTACAACGGTGATGCGCTACAACCCCGTTGCCCGCACATACTATTCAACCAAAGAACGTTTTGGAATACTGAACAACTGGAATTTGCAGCTGCTCAGCAGCGAAGCCTTTATTTCAGGGATAGTTACAGGATACGAAGAACAGAGAAACGGTATCCTCAAAGACCTTGGACCAATAGCAAAAGCAACGGTTGTCTTCTACGAAAACGGAAAACAGATAGCCATTACCGAAACCAACGAGAAAGGTGAATATCGTTTTGCCAATATAAAGGAAGACGCTCAATATAAGGTAAAGGGACTTGTGGACGATGTTTACATGATGGAAGAAAAAAATATGACGGTTGGAAAAATCAACCAAAGTATAGATTTCTGCAAAGCAACAGGTTACGATATGGATTTGCAACTTGCCAAAATCCAGAAAGTTATACCAATCAACAATATCCACTACGATTTGAACAAGGCAACCCTGCGTCCCGAATCGTTTATCGAATTAGACAAAATTGTTGAAAGGCTGACGAAAAACTCCAACCTGAAAGTGGAAATTCGCTCGCACACCGACAGCCGAGGCAGCGTTTCCACCAACAACAAACTGTCGCAAAACAGAGCAAAATCTGTTGTGGACTATTTGGTATCCAAAGGTATTGTAATGTCCCGACTGTCGGCAAAAGGCTTCGGCAAAAGCGAACTGCTTGTCAAGAAGGAAAAAACAGAAGAGGATTATCAGGCTAACAGAAGAACAGAGTTTGCCATAGTTGGAAAAACAGGCGAAGCGCTGTACGACACAAGAATGACAATTACTCCGACTATCTCAGCCGATCAGATACCGGTTTATGGTGGCGCTTATCAGCAATCGCCGTATCAGCAACAACCGCAGTCGCCGTATCAACAGCAACCGCAGTATCCGCAGCAGCAACAGCAGCAATATCCGCAGCAGCAGCAGCAGCAGTATCCACAACAACAGCAACAGGTTGGCGGCTCTCCGTCGGCATTGCAGAATATGCCGTTCAGAATACAGGTGTTTGCCTCGCGCAAATATGACTTGAGTAAACCCGAATACCACAAAATTAAACAGGCATTCAATCTTGATATCTATGTGGAACAGGGAGCTGATGGCATGTACAGATATTTTGTAGGCGGCTATAACACACATGCGGAAGCCAAAGCAATGGTCGATCGCATAAACAACACGCTGTCGCCAAGCTCGCTATATTTTGTCAAACCAAAATAAAGAAAAGTATAAAAATAAAAACATATTTGATTTATGCATAAAATGAGAAAAGTATTAATAAGTATAATGGCGTGTTTACCACTGCTGGCATACGGACAAAACGACATACAACTGTCGCAGCAGTTTCTGAGCAGGGTAAACTATAACCCTGCGGCAACAGGCGCATCGAATTATACAAATGTGTTTCTGATTGCACGTCAGCAGTGGATTGGCATGACTGCGCCAAGTACGCAGGTGCTGAATGCACACAACTATTTTAACCAGATAAATTCCGGCGTAGGACTGTCCGTAACAAACGACAAGATTGGACCGGAAGCAACTATCAATGCAAAAGTGGGATACTCGTACTATCTTCATTTTGAAGGCAGTTACCTTTCCTTTGGACTGGGCGCCGGCATATTGCACAAAAGTCTGGATCCGAACAAGATTATAGGCGAAACGCAGAATGATCCTCTGATTCAGCAATATATCAGCAATCCGAATAAACTGAATCCCGATTTTGATTTTGGTGTTGAATTTAATACCGAATTTCTGCAGGTTGGCGCCTCAGTAACACACCTGAACAAGCCGTCGATACAAATCGGCAACCTTGAGTCGGGACGCCATTTCTATCTGTATGGTAAATACACATTTAACTTAGATTTGGACTGGAAAATTGCCCCTTCGCTGGTTGGACACATGAGCTCGTGGCCTATCATGCAGCTGGATGTAAACACGATGGCAACGTTCCGCGACCGTTTCTGGTTTGGCGCCTCTTACCGCTTTAGCGACAAGTTTGAGTCGGAAAGTATTGTGGCTGTGGCAGGTCTGTTTATCACCGACTTTCTTGGTCTGGGATATTCATACGACTTTAACCCCGGTCCGATAAAACAATATTCGAGCGGCTCGCATGAGGTTTCTCTGCGAGTACGGCTCGGTAAAGGAGATACCGGCGGAGCAGGTAAAACTCCGCGTTTCTTTGAGTAAATACAATGCATATTTATTATTTTTAGTGTGGAAAATCCCTGACTTGTTGAAAATTGTCAGGGATTTTTTTATGAATACCGTGTAAAGTATTGAAATTATTAATCGCGAACAAAGGCATAAAAGAATTACGCTCTTCGGGCAATAGCGCCTCAAAAAAAGATTTAGCCCGTTTTTTCCCAAATCTTTCCAGAATTGTCCGGTACTTTTGTGCCATTAATTTATTAAAAAAAGGAAATTAAAATGAAGATTTTTAGATTTTTAAATGTAATTGTATGCTGTTTTTTATTTGTACTGACTGCCACAGCACAGTCGAATCTGGCAATTTCGCGGGAGTATTCAAATGACGCCATTGCCGGAATGATTCGTAAGTATAAGAGATCCAATTCGCGCGATGTAATTCCGCCGGCAGAACTTGCCACAAAATTCAAATCGGATTTTGCGAAAGCGTCCAAAATCGAGTGGGAATTTGCTGAGAAAATTTACGAGGTCGAATTTGAGGTAAAATTCAGAGACTGTAAGGCTTACTACGACGTCAAAGGAAATTTACTGATGCTGGTCGAAGAAATTTATCGTTCGGAACTGCCTGCAGTAGTGAAAAATGCTGCCGAAGCAAAATATCCCAAATATAGATTTGAAGATATTGACAAAATTCGTCGCGGCACGGAGGTTTTCTACAAAATCGAGATGGAATTGCGTGATACGGAAGTGAAATTGCTGATAAAATCGGACGGCGTTGTGCTGGACGAAAAATTTGATTATTAATTATTTAATTCCAGAAAAAGATGAAAAACACAAGGTTTTACGCAATCTTTTTCGCTGCTGTTTTGTTTGTTGCCTGCGAAGAAGAAAAAATTATTTCGTCGAATGAGTTGCCGGCAACCGCCCGAACATTTATCGAAACACATTTTCCAAACGTTGAAATCCGAACAATTGTCAGAGAAACAGAAGGTTTAGACAGGGATTACACGGTTTACATGGAGAATGGCTTCGATATCGATTTCGGCAAATCCGGCGAATGGGACGATGTGGACGGACATTTGTCTGCCCTGCCGGAAAGCATTCTCGATTTATTGCCGGAAAGCATATTAGATTATGTTTCAGATGCTTTTCCCAACTCTCGGATAACCGAAGTGAATAAGGAGTCTTATGGTTACGAAATCGGACTTTCGACCGATATTGATCTGAAATTCACCGCTGCCGGCAAATTTATCGAAATTGACGATTGAACGGAAGATTGTAATTGTGCAAAGGCATGAAACATAGAATGTTTTGTGCCTTTGTGCTTTTCAATGAAAATCGAACATATCGCAATATAGGTGAACGACTTGGAGCACATGAGAACGTTTTACGAAAAATATTTTGAAAATGACGAAATGCGTGTTACTGGACAACCGAGAATAACGGGAGACGGTTGTTATGAGAGCGTTATACTTGATCCGGAGAATAATGTCATCACAATAACGGTCTAAGCCAACAATTTGCCGATACTGACAAAATATCAGGCAATAAATTGATTTTCAATGCCGTAATTTTTTCAGTCGTGGCAAAAACCATGCCTTTTTCTCCTGTCCTGCCCGATTCAGCCAAACAAACCACGCCACTCGGTCGATTTTTGCTCCAAAAATCCACTCAAATTCTTCTCAAAAACCGGAAATTTCCTCAAAAACTTCGGTGCCGGAGCACCAAAAAACAACAAAAAGCAAAAAAAATGAAAAAAAATTTGCAGTCATAACAGCATGACACACACAAA